>DQWO01000055.1 GCA_011042595.1 Pseudomonadota bacterium | reverse complement strand
CATAATAATACCTGGATGAAGCTGTCAGCTCTCAGCTGTCAGCCCTCAGCTTAATAATTACGGGATAAAAGTATTGCAAACTTTTTCCTTGGGTGTTGCTTATGTTTGACGAATCATCTTAATTTTACAAGGCTAATCGCTCATGGCTAATCACTTAACTTGAGTAGTAATCTCTTCAGGCTGCATGGCAACCACATCTGCTCTTTGGAACATCCCAGATCATGATAGAGCAGTCAAACCCGACTGGACAGGGGCGAAGTCATTATGGTATCCTGCCATAACAGAATGGCCCGGCAATGGCAAGCGCTGTTGACCTCCAGAGGACAAAAATCAGACTTATCGAGATAAGAAGCAATGGCAATAACACCTCGGAATGAAGATGCGGGAAAAGATGAACAAGCTATGATATGGCAGAAATACCGGCGGATGGAATTTTTTTCTTCAGTACTTGTAATACTGATTTTCCTCTGTTCTGCCTGCAGCCCGGTGAGCAACACCTACCATGTCACCAAAGGGACCATCCGCACAACCTGCAAGGCGGTCGATCTGGCTGCTGACCTGGCCGGAGGAACCATCAGAACCACCTATCACCTGGGGAAATACACCTTCAGAGTGGTCAGCGCCCCTATCAACTGGCCCATGACTCACGATCTGGAAACCATTGACGGCCTTTCCCCCAAGGAAGCCATTCGCCAGGGACGAGTAAAGAATTCACCCTACACCGTCTATGGTCATCGCTACCATCCCATGTCAGTGAAAGCCGCGCAATCCTACCGGGAAGAAGGTACCGCTTCCTGGTACGGAAATGAAACCCGCCGGCAAAGGGGTGGGCACATGACCGCCAACGGTGAGGCCTTTGATCCCCGGAAGCCCACTGCCGCCCACAAGCTGCTGCCCCTGCCTACCCATGTCCGGGTTACCAACCTGGAGAACGGTCGGTCAATGATTGTCCGGGTCAACGACCGGGGACCATTTGTCAAAGGTCGGATAATTGATTTAAGCGCTGGCGCCAGTAAAAAACTGGGGTTTTATGATAGAGGAACGGCCAGGGTCCGGGTGGAAACCGTACAGCTGGATTAATAACATTTTCGGAGGGGAAAAATCCGCTGGGGTTCAGATGGAACGCCCCCAGCGCAGGGCATTGCGGTTCAAAGCCATGCCGCTGTGAGGCTCAATAATATCCGGTCCCTGTAGTTTGAAGGGCCAGAACATGAGCCGGGCATCATGGAGGGTGATATGAAGGTGCGGCAGCAAGGGAAAAATCCGCTGCCGTGGCATAATCATGGTAGCGAGCAAAACCGCCAGGCTTTCGCTCGCCTCGTTTGCGGTCATGGTCACCGGGTAGAAACTTGAAGCATCAACATGGCATTCAGGCTCTTCCGAAGGCTGGATAATTGTCATATTTTTAGCCAGGCGCAGGAAGAGACGGGGCTGAATCTTGAAGGCCGGCACCCAGAAAGAAGCCGGCCGCTCATTCCAGGCCGGGTCAATCATTTTCGGCAGGTTAGCCTGGCGAACCAGATCAGCATAGGAATTAATCTCCAACCCATCTATTTGCACCTGCAGCCGCCAGAAAGGAATCTGCAGTATATCCTGTTTGTCTTCTGGAGGGAATACCGATGCCAAAACCGGCTGCAACCCTGCAACTGAAGCTTTCCAGGCTGTATGGCAATTGTCACACAAGAGCACCAGGCTGTCGCGCTCACCAATCAAATCCCAGCCACAGGCAGGACAAAGGGCCGGAACAAAGGAAAGCGCACTGTCTGCAAGCGGCTCCTTTTGCCGGCGATGATCCAGGATGGCAGCTGATATTTCCGGCAGTTTCTTGCTATCAATAGCATCCTGAAAACGATTTTCACCAACCCGCTTTACCGGCGCGTAAATCAGCGAACATTCCTCACCGATAAAGGCGCTGAAATCCATTTCCCCGGACCCGGCAGCCAGGCGACGCCGATGGAGATCCTCCACAGAGGTTTTCAGCGGAGTCTCCACGGTCAGGAAACTGCCGGAAATTTCAGGGGTAACAAAACGAAGAGGAAGACTCTGGGGACGGAATCCCAGACTTTTGGAAAACCCCTGAATCTCAACGGCGCGGATACTGGTATCCAGAAGACGCTTAGCTATCTGATGTCCCCGGCAGGAAAACAACATACCCTTTGCCCGCCAGTAGGGAACATAAAAGAGTTCATCGTCATCCCGGTCAGCAGGAGGAAGATAATAACGGCAGGCTCCCGGCGTTGCCAGGTAAAGACGTACCCGGCAATAAGGACAGATAAAAAGACGATCACTTTCTGCCAAAGTTACCGGGGCGCCACACTGAGGACACTGGTGATCTACCCGCCAGCCAGTCATCTAGAGTTTGCCACCGCACTGGTTGCAGAAATGGGCCTCGGGGAGATTCTCCGTCCCGCAGGAAGGACAAATAATACCTGCTGATTTCTGCTCCACCGGGGTTCCACACCGGGGACAGAATTTGGCATTCGGCGGCAGGTTTTTACCACAATGAACACACTGGCTGATAACCAGCAGCTGGTGACCACAAGCGGGGCAGAAACGGGCATCTTTTGCCACCGGAACATGGCACTCAGGACAATGATACGGTGATGATGCTTCAACCTGGCTTTCATTTCCAGCAGGTTTCATCAGGTTGCTGAACATGGCCGGCATCATCAGCCCCAGGCCAACACCCATCCCGGAACCAGCATCACCGCCGGACTCGGGCATCTTTTCCATCGCCATGGCCGCTTTCATCTGCATCAGCCGGTTCATATCATTGAACATGGACAAGCGCCCCCGGTCATCAATAGCCTGCTGTACTTCAGGAGGCGGGGTGATGGCATTAGTATAAAGAGCAGTCAGACCAAGGCCAAAACGGCCGAAATCATCTTCAAGACGCTGCCGCAGTTTTTCCGACAGGGACTCATAACATCCCGGCAGATCGAGGATACTGTCCAGCTCCTCTCCCAGCAAATCATTAAATCGTGAAACAATAACCCGGTTCAAATATTCCTCGATGCTTTCGGTGGTATAAACTCCCTGGGTTCCCACCAGACGGTTGATACACAAAATCGGCTGGACAACCTGAACATTGAAAACCCCGAAGGCCCGCAGACGCACCAGTCCCAGGCTGGAATCCTTGAAGGCAACCGGGTCCCGGGTCCCCCATTTCAGGTTAGTAAACACTTTCAGGTTGACAAAGTAGACCTCAGCCCGAAATGGACTGCTGAAGCCCCATGGCAGGCTCAAAACCTTGGTCAACACCGGAAGATTGTGGGTCGACAGGGTATGTCTTCCCGGACCGATGGCGTCATAGGCTTTGCCCTGGTAGAAAAAGACGGCAGCCTGGCTGTCGCGAACGATGAGCTGGGAGCCAAACTTCAGCTCTCCCGATCCCTGTTCAGGGATGCGATGGACCAGTTCCTGGCCACTGTCATCAAACCACTCTATAACTTCCAGAAAAATCAGATTGTCAGTTCCCATATGTTTCCTTCCTTTCATAAAAAATGAAAAAATGGCTCAAATCTCAACCACCCGTTCGCGATGCTCACTCGAGAACACCGAGGACACGAAGGGAAATCGTCAAAAGCAAAGTCTATCTTTTTTAATTCGGCTGGAAGGGAGAAAATCTTAAGGAAATCCGGGAAAGAAAAACGGGAAAAGGAATAGCGGTCAGTCAGTCCGCCGCTGACTGCCGGCGTATATTTCATACTCCAGCAGACGGCACTCGATTGGTCCGTTATACAATGGAATTTTTCGGGAGGCTTTCAGACCCACTTTTTTAGCCAGCTCCCGGTTACCGGTAAGAATAAAACCCCGGAAACCGGCACATCTCTGTTTGAAAAAATCACCAATGCGTCGGTAGGTAGCAGTCAATGCTTCCAACTCTCCCAAACGTTCACCATATTCCGGGTTGAGAACCACAACCCCGCCCCCAGCCGGAACCGAAATTTGGGCAAAGTCACCTACCCCGAATTCAATCAGAGACTCGACACCAGCCCGCCTGGCATTATTCCTGGCCATTTCCACCACCGCCGGATTACTGTCTGTGGCGATGACGCGACCAGATAATCTTTGTTTCACTTGTTTTCTGGCTTCTTGCAACAAGCTTTGCCAGACATCCCGGGGAAATTCGCAAAGATGCATAAAGGCATAATTACGGCGACGCAGTCCCGGAGGAATATCAAGATTTTTCAATGCCGCTTCGATGGCCAGGGTCCCACTGCCACACATGGGATTCAGGAAAGAACCGGTCCCATCCCAATTAACTTCCTGGACCACCGCCGCCGCCAGGGTCTCCTGCAATGGTGCCTGTCCCCCTTCCTGGCGATAACCTCGGCGCGCCAGGGATTCACCGGAAGTATCCAGATAAATCCCACATTGGTTTTGCTTCCAGAAAACATGAACAACCACCCCATGCCGCCGAGGACCGGAATCCGGACGGCGCCCCATCAATCGGCGAATCCGATCAACAATAACATCCTTGGTCTTCTGGTTGATAAAACGCCGGTCTCGAACAGACGGATGATCCACCACCGAGGTAACCGACAGGTATCCGTCAGCAGGAATATATGTCTCCCAGGGGATATGGGAAAGACGTAAAAACAGTTTATCCTGGGTTGGACAATCCCAGGATTCGAGCTGAAAGAGAACCCGCTGGCCGGTACGACAATGGAGATTAAGGCGCATGGCATCCGCCAGTGTACCCCGACTTGAAACACTGGCCACTGATTCAGCCACAACCGGAAACCCCAGGTGCTTCAGCTCCGCGGATAAAAACGGTGGAATTCCCTTGGCACAGGGGATGATCAAGGTATCGGATTGGGGAAAAATAGACATGATAAAAGGGACCTCAGAAAAGGATTTCCGTCCCCACCCCTTTTTCGGTAAAAATCTCCAGCAGCAGGCAATGGGCCAGACGACCATCAAGAATATGGGTCTTTTTCACCCCGCCCCGCATGGCATCCAGACAACAGTTAATCTTGGGCAGCATTCCCCCGACAATTTCACCACCGGCAATCATGGTTTGAACTTCTTCATGTGGCAGTGAGGATAAGAGTTCCCCATTTTTATCCAGGACACCGGGAACATCCGTCAGCAGAATCAATTTTTCAGCCTGGAGGGCAGCCGCCACTGATCCGGCTACCAGATCAGCATTAATATTATAGGTTTCGCCGGTTTCATCAACGCCTACCGGAGCAATAACCGGGATGAAACCGGTATTATCCAGGGAACGGAGAACCTCAGGATTAACCTTCCTGACAACCCCAACCTTACCCACATCAATAATCTCCGGGGGCCGATCAGCCTGGGGAGTATCGTACATCAGCAACTTTTCCGCTTCCAACAGGTTGCCATCCTTGCCACTGAGGCCCACCGCTTTACCGCCCTGCTGGTTGATAAAATTGACAATCATCTTGTTGACTTTCCCCACCAGTACCATTTCCACCACATCCATAGTTTCCTGATCGGTCACCCGCATCCCCTGAACAAATGAACTTTCTATACCCATTTTCCCCAGGACTTCACCTATCTGCGGGCCGCCACCATGCACAATAACCGGGTTAATGCCGATAAATTTCAGCAACACCACATCTTCGGCAAATGATGAGCGCAACTGCTCATCCACCATGGCATGGCCACCGTATTTAATCACAAACGTTTTTCCATAGAAGGTACGGATAAACGGCAGGGATTCGATCAGGGACTGGGCTTTCTGGATCAGTTTCTCCATCTTTACAACTTTCACCCCAACTTTCTAAGTTGCGTTAAAAACAGCTAATGCGGGGACAAATCCCGCAACCCAAACGGGTCTTCCCGGCCCGCAAATAAGTACTCTTATCAGAGCTCTGCATAAGCTTTTTCATCAGAACCTTTGCCTTAATGGCAAAGAACCTGTGAAACACTTAACATTTTCTTGTTTTTCAAACCAGAAAATAACCTGTAAGGTACTAAAAAAATTATAGTATCAGGATGTTTCGGCATGGCTTTCACTCATTCTCGCTGCACATCGTGTGCAACTCCGAGGTGTCCGCCGCGAATCACCGTCGTGGTGATTCGTTCGGCGCCCAATGCCGCTATAAGCCAAGCCCAAACATCCCCATAATCCATACTGGTAAACATAAGTCAGAAAGTTAAAATAGACATTTGAAAAATCATTGGCTGTTTCTTCAGCTGATAGCTGATAGCTGATAGCTAAACACTTCTTAAAGGATATAGCGACTAAGGTCCTCATCCTCAACTATATCTTCAAGTTTTCGTTTAACCTCCTTGGCATCGATAGAAACCTTGACCCCCTTCATTTCAGAAGCGTTGAATGATACTTCGTCCAAAAGACGTTCCAAGATGGTATGCAGTCGCCGGGCACCGATATTTTCATGGTGTTCATTGACATAACAGGCAATCTCGGCAATTTCTTCAATGGCATCATCGGCAATTTCCAGCTGCACATTTTCGGTTTTCATTAATTCCACGTACTGGGTAATCAGGGCATTGCGCGGTTCTTTAAGGATTTTGACAAAATCATCCTTTCCCAATGAATCCAGCTCTACCCGGATCGGAAAACGACCTTGCAACTCGGGAATCAGCTCGGAAGGTTTCACCGCATGGAAAGCCCCGGCGGCCACAAAAAGGATATGATCGGTTTTAATAATCCCATACTTGGTATTGACTGATGACCCTTCAACGATGGGCAACAAGTCCCGCTGGACCCCCTCACGGGAAACATCGGGACCAGTGCTGCTTTCACGGCCAACCACCTTATCTATCTCATCGAGAAAAACAATCCCGTGCTGGGCCACCCGCCGTTTGGCTTCGGTCACCACTTTATCCATATCAACCATCCGCTGGGCTTCCTGTTCCACCAGGAATTCATAAGCCTCAGGAACCTTCACCTTTTTCTTCCGGGTTTTCTGCGGCATGATATTTTCAAACATATCCCGTAGATTAATATCCATTTCCTCCATCCCGGCAGCAGAAAAAATTTCCACCACCGGAGTCGAACGCTCGCTTATTTCTATGTCCACCAGGCGTTCATCCAGTTTACCAGAACGGAAAAGCTGCCGCAGTTTTTCCCGGGTCTTTTTTTGTGGTTCGGCTTCCGACGGTAGAACAATCACTTCCGCAGTTTCAATTTCACGAGCATCATCACCAACTGCAGGTTCAGTAACAGGAGGGGACTGCACCGGCGGCGGCAGGAGGATATCAAGAAGACGCTCTTCGGCAACCATCCGGGCCTTGCCCTGGACACTTTCAGCCTCCTCAGCCCTGACCATGGTGACTGCCAATTCGGTCAAATCCCTGATCATGGATTCAACGTCGCGGCCCACATAGCCAACTTCAGTAAATTTGGAAGCTTCCACTTTAATGAACGGCGAATGAGCTAATTTAGCCAACCGGCGGGCAATTTCGGTCTTACCGACCCCGGTGGGGCCAATCATGATAATATTTTTCGGGGCTATTTCATCACGCAGATCACCTGGAACCTGCTGACGGCGCCAGCGGTTTCTGAGGGCTATGGCCACTGCCCGTTTGGCATCATCCTGGCCAACCACGTATTTATCCAACTCGGCAACAATTTCACGGGGTGTTAACGTTGACATGAATTATTTCTCCTCCTCACCATCAACCAATTTTTCAATGGTAAACTGGTTATTAGTATAGATACAAATTGTTGAAGCTATGGTCAGGGCTTCTTTAACGATTTCCGTGGCTGGAAGCTCCGTATGCTTGACCAGGGCCTTGGCAGCAGCCTCCGCGTAGGATGCGCCTGAGCCAATACCCACCACATGATCATCCGGCTCAATAACATCACCATTTCCTGACAACACCAAAGTATGCTCCTCATTGCCAACAATCAGCAGCGCTTCCAGCCGACGAAGCATCTTATCCATCCGCCAGTCCTTGGCCATTTCCACCGCTGACCGCATCAGATTGCCGTTAAACTGGTTCAATTTTTCCTCAAACCGCTCAAAAAGAGTAAAAGCATCGGCAGTGGAACCAGCAAAACCGGCCAGCACCTGATGATCAAAAAGCCAGCGGACTTTCCTGGCCCCATGCTTCATCACCGTGTCACCCATGGTGACCTGGCCATCTCCACCAATCGCCAGTTCCTTGCCAGTACGAACGGCAAGAATTGTTGTTCCCTTAAACATACATATTCTCCTTTTCATTTTAAGCAATCAGCTATCAGCGTTCAGCTTTAAGTTGTCCTGACGATTCCAGCCTTCACCATATGACACCACGATTATTCCCGCTTCCCCGCCAGTGGATGTGCCTGGTCATAAACTTCCACCAATCGTTTAATATCCAGATGGGTATATTTCTGGGTAGTAGAAAGGCTGCTATGGCCAAGAAGTTCCTGAATGCTTCTCAAATCCGCCCCATTCTGCATCAGGTGCGTGGCAAATGAGTGACGGATGGAATGCGGTGAAAACGGTTTAAAAAGTTTCGCCTGCAGCAGATATTTTTCCAGCATCCGGGCTACCGAACGGGAAGTAAGACGGCTGCCACGAAGATTCAGAAACAATGCATCATCTCCCTCTCTGGCAGGAATCCTGACGGCAATATATTCCTTCAGCCAACGTTCAGCCATACTTCCCAAAGGGATGATACGCTCTTTCCGCCCTTTACCAATAACCCTGACAACCTGAGCGAGAAAATCAACCTGGGACATATTCAGGGCAGTCAGTTCCGCCACCCGCATCCCGGAAGCATAAAGGAGCTCCATAATCGCCCGGTCACGCTTCCCTGAAACCGTATCAAGGGGAATAGTTTCCAGCAGCGCCTTCATTTCATCAACTTCCAGATAGGCTGGCAGATGCTGGCCCTGCCGGGGAGTTACCAGTAAATCAGCCGGATTATCAAGGCGCCATCCACGTTTCCTTAAAAAAGAAAAAAATGATCTGATGGTTGCCAATCGGCGGCTGACCGTCGCCCGGCTCGTTTTTTGCAGCTGTTCCCGCAAAAAAGTCCTTAAATGCTGTTCCTTTACTTCACGCCAACACTGGTCCGATTTTTTAGTCAGCTGAAAACGATTCATAAGAAATCGGTAAAGGCTGTCAAGATCAGAACGATAAGCCCTGACGGTATGCTCAGAATAATGCCTTTCCACGGACAGATAGCGGATAAAATCTTCTCGCGGACAAAATTTTTCCCCAAGCATAAAAACAATACCTCTAGAAGCGTTTATTAGACCATAACGGCCAATTTATCAACCTCAACTTTCTGAGTCACTCTAAAAACAACTGAAAGGAATTTCCAGGGATGTTCCCTTGACTATGGCTGGCCAATGGGCTAAAAATAGGGCCGTAAAATTTATAACTCAACTTTCTGAGTTATGAAAAAACAGCCGAAAAAAATTATTTAAAGGCTGTTCCGGCATGGCTCTCGCTCATTCTCGCTGCACATCGTGTGCAGCT
>DQWO01000136.1 GCA_011042595.1 Pseudomonadota bacterium | reverse complement strand
TGATGGATCACACATCCGCACGCTGCTTTTAACCTTCTTTTTTCGTCAGATGTCTTCCCTGGTGGAACAGGGTCACTTGTTTATTGCCCAGCCGCCGCTTTATCGTGTCAGTCGAGGAAAATCATCGGAATATCTTAGTACGGATAAAGCATTGAACGAATTTATTATTAAAAATAATACCAAGGATATGGTTGTCACTATAAAAAGTAACGGCCGGGAAATCAGGAGTCAGGTTCTGGTACAGATGCTTTTGAAACTGGTTTCTTATAAGTATTTTATCGATAGGCTGGTGAAAAAGGGCTATACACCTCAATTTATCAAGCTCTTGATGAAACAGGGTATAACCAGTCGCGAACACCTGCAGGATGAAAAAAAGATAAAGAAATTTACTGCGCGTCTGGTGGAAGAAAAGATGCAGATAAAAGAGTTTTCTTTTGATGAAGAAAGTAATGTTAATAAGTTAATTATAGCGGATGAACAAGGGAAAAGGGTTTTCCCACTGGATATGAGATTGATAAAATCGATTGAATATGAAACCCTTGTCCGCTTAAATGAAGCTTTAAAACAATTGGAAAATCCACCCTTCATGTTACTGCATAAAAATGATCTTCAGGAAGTAGGAACAAAAGAGGAACTGCTGTTGAAAATACTGGAGATTGGAAAAGCCGGGACATCTATTCAACGCTACAAAGGCCTGGGCGAGATGAATCCGGATCAGTTATGGGAAACCACTATGAATCCGGAAAGCCGAAAACTCCTGCAGGTCAGGGTGGAGGATGATGTTGCAGCGGATGAGATATTTACCGTTTTGATGGGAGATCAGATTGCACCACGACGCAGTTTTATCGAAGAGAATGCCTTGCTGGTTTCCAATTTAGATGTGTGAAGAAATATAGTAATCAAGAGAATATGTGATTGACAAATAGAATAATTGGTGTTAATTTCGCCGACGCGTTTTTATGCTGGGGGATGGTCTAGCGGCAGGACTACGGACTCTGACTCCGTCAACCCAGGTTCGAATCCTGGTCTCCCAGCCATTTGGTCCCATCGTCTAGTGGCCTAGGATATCGCCCTCTCACGGCGGGGACACGGGTTCGAGTCCCGTTGGGACTACCAAGCGTATCGGTGAAGATGTGCAATTGAAGCACTCTTTTTTACTGTTTATGCCCTTTGCTTTCAGGTATTGTCGCAAGCAAGGTGCCCTAAACATTGAAAAGTCAGGAAAGGTCATAATCTAAAAATGAAAAGAACATTTCAGCCAAGTAACTTAAAAAAGAAGAGGACCCATGGTTTTCGCCGGCGTATGAGCACTGCTGCTGGCAGGCTTATTATGAAGAGGAGAAGGCAAAAAGGGAGAAAACGCTTAGCACCGTAGTTTTTATGAAAAAACAGGGTTTTTCTCAACAGGAAAGGATGCTTAAGCGGCCTGATTTTCTGGAATGTTTCGCCAGGGGACGGAAAAAAAACAGCGCTAATTTTATTATATTTTATCAGGATCGGAGAATCGGCCATCCTCGCATAGGAATTACCGTCAGTAAAAAGGTTGGTAATGCAGTGAGGAGAAACCGGATAAAAAGGTTGCTTCGAGAGTTTTTCCGGTTGCACAAAGCGCTTTTTCTTCCGGGAGTAGATTATTCAGTGGTGGTAAAAAAAGGATGTTCCTTGAATAGTTTTAGTGATGTTGTCCGGGAATTAGCTCCCCTTTTACTACGAATGAGAAAATCCGGGAATTTTAAGAAAAAAGTGGCAACATGTTAATAAGGCTTTATTGTTTGCCAATAAAAATTTATCAGGTCTTGATATCGCCCTATATGGGTCATTCCTGTCGCTTTGTTCCTTCCTGTTCCCAGTATGCCCTGGATGCCATTGGGCGCTATGGCATTATCCTGGGTACCATGAAAGCAGTTTTAAGAATCCTGCGTTGTAATCCCTTTTTCCCAGGTGGTATAGACCCGGCATGAAATTTCCGGATTCGGAGGATTTTGTTCCGGACGGACTTTAATGTAACGCAGGCGTTGCCCGCAAGTAAGTGCTCCTATCAGAACATTTTCTGGTTAAAAAACAAGAAAATAACCTGCAAGGCACTAATAAATTCAGCTGACCCATTGTGGTCATGGAGCAAGTATGGAAAAACGGACTATTTTGGCCATTGCGTTGTCGCTGGCTGTCCTCATGGGTTATCAATATATTTTCCCCCCCAGTAAACCAGTTCCCTCAACATCAACGGTGGCCCAAAAAGTTTCCCGGAGTCCCGTAGCTGCCGTTAATAAAGAAGATTCACTTCAATCACCGTCGGCATCAAATGAAAATGCAGCTGCGTTACCGATAAGGGAAGCGTTAACACCGGTGGTTAACGGTGATGATATTACGATTGATTCGGCCTTGTATACCTGTGTGATTAATACGGTGGGTGGGGTAATGAAAAAATTTACCCTGAAAAACTATCGGGAGGATATCGCTTCTGGCAGTTCCCTGCTGGAAATGGTGAATGTCGTTGAGCCATCCTTTTTTCCTTTGTCAGGAAAAATAGCGATGGGGGGTCAGGTTTTTAGTGATCGTCGTTTTGTTTATCAACCGGACACCAAAGGACGTGAGTTATTGAACGTCAGTGATGAGCCGGTTAAGCTGGTACTCAGAACTTCACTGGAAAGCGGCATGACCCTGGTAAAAAAATATGTTTTTTATCCCGGGGAGTATTATTTTGATCTTACCTACGAACTACAGGATCTAAATGGTATCCCCACTGTTCTTTCCTCGACCAGTCTTACCTGGTCTCATGAAATTTTTCCCACCGCCAAGAAACCAAAATCCTATGTTTATAGCGGGCCGCAGGCCTACCTGGATGGCAAGCTTTTCAAGCAGTCCAAAAAACAGAAAAATATAAAAAAAATGGAGCTGGAAGGCACAATTAACTGGATAGGGTATACCAGTAAATACTTTTTAGCCGCCATCATGCCCCAGGAACAAACAGCGGTCAGCAATGTGACCGGTGTGATTGAAAAACCAAAAGCTACCATTGTTGAAACCGGAATGAAAATGGAAGGGGCCGGCAATTTCAGGGTTTTTATTGGGCCGAAGGAATTTGATTATCTGAAAAAGTTTAATCTACAGTTGGATAAATCCGTTGATTTCGGCTGGTTTGGGATCATTGCCCGACCGCTGGTCCAATTGCTTAAGTTCTTCAACCGCTACCTGCATAACTATGGTTTGGCAATTATTCTGGTGACCATTTTGATCAAACTGGTTTTTTATCCGCTTTCACAAAAAAGCTACCAGTCCATGAACAAGATGAAAGCCATACAGCCAAAAGTAGCTAAAATGAAGGAAAAATTTAAGGATGACAAAGCCCGGCAGCAAAAAGAGATGATGGATCTCTACCGGACGTATAAAGTTAATCCTTTTGGTGGCTGTTTGCCCATTGTGGTGCAGATTCCAGTCTTTTTCGGCCTCTATCGTGGGTTGATGGTTGCTATTGAACTGAGGCATGCTCCTTTTTTCTGGTGGATTCAGGATCTGGCAGCCAAAGATCCTTATTATATAACCCCGATTTTGATGGGGGTTACTATGTTTTTGCAGCAAAAGATGAGTCCTACCACCGGCGATGCCATGCAGGCGAAAAT
The DNA here is from genome assembly GCA_011042595.1 of Pseudomonadota bacterium. Taxonomy (GTDB): domain Bacteria; phylum Desulfobacterota; class Anaeroferrophillalia; order Anaeroferrophillales; family Anaeroferrophillaceae; genus DQWO01. Next base: position 5,911 of record DQWO01000136.1, on the reverse strand, counting down.
GATGCTTTTCATGCCGATTATTTTCACCTTCATGTTTTTGAATTTTCCTGCCGGCCTGGTGCTCTACTGGTTGGTGAATAATGTCCTGTCAATTGCTCAGCAATATATGGTGATGAGAAAAGCAGAAGCCTGATGGCGTCGTAAAAGCTCCATCTTTTTTGTCAGGCTGCAAGCTCAGCACCTCCTTGACCTGCTTGCCGCAGGCAGGAGGGGGTATAAAAAACAAGAAAAGTATGTAACCATGAGACATGAAGAGCCTGAAGAGTTTCTTATTGAACTTCATGTTCTTCAAGCCTTCATGGTGATGAAACAATGTTGACGATGATATATTCATATCAGTTTGGTTGCGGCCCTGCCGTATGGGGAAATTGATAAGGGAGAAAACCCGGATGACCAGGGATTTTGAAGGAAAAAGCGTCCAAGACGCGGTAAAAAAGGCCTGTCTTCAATTAAACCTTTCTGCTGATAAATTGCACTATGAGATTGTCAGGGAAGAGACCAGGAAAATCTTTGGGCTCTTAGGAGGAAAAACCGCAATAATCAGGGTTACTGTTGAGGAAAAGGAAGGTAGTGATTTTGTCAAGGAACTGATAGATTCAGCTTTTAGTGACCATATTAAAAAGGATGTTTTAGCTGCAGGTCCGGCTGAGAGTGAACCGGAATTGGCCAAAGTTGTGACAAAAGAGGATGAAATCCCACCATCACGGCCGCCTTCCCCCGTCCCTCCGGCTCAATCAGAGAAGGAAGAGATAAAAGATCCGGCAGTGCCCACCATTGACCTGGAGAAGGTCAAAAAAACTTTGGCTGAGATTCTCGCACTCATGGATGTATCGGTTAAATCCGTTGATGGCCGTTTAGCCCCACCTGACTGCCATCTGGTTATAGAGGAACAACCTGGGCAGTCTATGCTGGTCAGCCGTAAGGGGGAGGTGCTGGATGCTTTACAGTACCTGATTAACAAGCTTTACGGGGTAAGAGGAGGCCGCGTTTATGTGGATTGTGGTGGTTTTCGTTCCCGTCATGAGCATAATATAAAGAAGCTGGCGCTGAAATTGGGAGCAAAAGCCAAGAAAACCCGTAAACCAGTAACCATTAATGCTCTTAATGCCCATGATCGCCGTATTGTTCACCTGCTTATCCAGGAAGATAAAAGCCTGTATTCCCGGAGCAAGGGCGATGGAGAGTACAAGAAAATAATTATCTACCCCAAAAATACCAATCGCAACCGTGATAAAAATAAAAATAAAGCGAAGGCGGTAAAGTCCTGATGAGCACTGGTTATGGTTCACAGTGATACCATTGCTGCTGTTTCAACCCCGGTTGGTGAAGGTGGTATTTCCATCCTTCGCCTGAGTGGTCCCCATTCCCAAGCGATTCTCGAGGCTCTTTTTTCCCCACTCCCCGATTCATTCACCCCTTTTCATCTTTATCTTGGCATGATACGTGAGCCTGAAACCGGCAATCCTCTCGACCAGGTCCTGGTGGTACGGATGGAGGCAGGCCATTCCTATACCCGTGAAGAAATGGCGGAAATTCATTGCCATGGCGGGCGTCTGGTAACCGGGGAAATTTTACGATTATTATTGGATCAGGGGGCCCGGCTGGCAGAACCCGGTGAATTTACCCGCCGGGCTTTTTTGTCTGGGCGCATTGATCTGGTTCAGGCGGAATCAGTTGCTGATCTGATTGCTGCCGGCAATGAACAGGCAGTGCAGGCAGCAATTCGCCAGTTAGCGGGCGGTCTGTCCGGACAGTTGATCATCCTGGAACAATGCCTTTCCCGGCAGCTGGCAGCCCTCGAAGTTGAGCTTGACCTGCTGGAGGAGGAGGGCTTGTCTTTTAGCTTCCAGTCGATGGTGGATGAGCTTAATGTTCTGCAAGAACAGGTGAAACAGTTGGTTTCTTCCTATGAAGAGGGAAGGACGCTGGTAGATGGACTGCGGGTGGTCATGGTTGGTCGTCCCAACGTGGGTAAATCAAGCCTATTGAATGCCCTGCTTGGCCGAGAGCGTTCTATTGTGACCGAAATTCCCGGAACGACGAGGGATGTAGTCAGCGAACGTTTGGCTCTGGGAGGGATGACGGTTGAAATCGCGGATACTGCCGGGATTTGCCAGCCGACAGACGAGGTGGAGCGGTTGGGGGTTGCCCGGACGGATGAATGGATGAAGATGGCGGATATTGTTATTATGGTCATGGATAATACCCGGATTCCTACGGCTGAAGACCTCCTGATCTATCAGCGCCTCATTGCTCAACGTCACTTAGTGGTGGTGAATAAAAAGGATCTTCCGGCTGCGGCCGGTGAGAAACAGCTCAAGGAATTTTTTGACGGAGATATTCCGTTTATTTATACCACTGCCCGCAAAGACCAGGTTGACATTAGCGAGTTGAAAATGAAGCTCAGGGAAATCATTGAAGAGGATTTTAAAAATTTTTCCGGGGAACAGGTTGTCTGCCATTTACGCCATAAAATACTGTTGGAGAAAGTGCTGGGATACCTGCAGCATAGCTTGAAGCTGCTTTCCACCTCCAGGCCGTTACTCGATATGGTGGCGGAAGAACTTCAGCAAGCCCGCCTGGCTTTACGGGAAATAACCGGACAACAATGGGATGGAGATTTGCTGGATACCATTTTTGCTAATTTTTGCGTTGGAAAATGAACAATTTAGCTGCTGATAAGCTGAAAAGATTACTGATTGATGGTAGTCGTCAATTGGATATTCATCTTGATCCTGCGCATCAGGAAGCTTTTATGGGTTATCTCACAGCGCTACAACGCTGGAACCGGGCTTATAATCTAACCGCAATTAAAGACGGACAGGAGATAATCTGCCGGCATTTTCTTGATTCACTTTCCTTTCTTCCATTTCTCTCTGGCATCTCGGGTTCCGTTCTTGATCTGGGAAGTGGTGCCGGGTTTCCCGGGTTACCCCTGGCACTGTTACTTCCGGCCATTCATTTTCTGCTGGTTGAGGCCAGGCAAAAAAAAACTTTGTTTTTGCAGCATGTTACCAGGCTTTTGGGCCTTAAAAATGTTGAAATCCTCCGTTTGCATTTGCATAAAGGAAATGGTAGTACGGAGTTTAAAATACCGGTTGCTGCTTTGGTGAGCAGAGCGGTGTCGGTCCCTGATGACGTTTTTCCTGTTGCTGGAGAGGTTCTGGCACCGGGTGGGCTGGTTCTGCTTTCTGCCACTGCGTCTTCACGAGAAAAGATCATGGAGGCATTATCCCTCCATGAGAATTTACGGCTTGAGGACATCAAAAAAGTTACCATTCCTTTTCTGGAGCAACAGCGATATATGATCCGGATTATCAGGGTATAAGCTTTTTATGGGGAAAATAATTTCCATCGCCAATCAGAAGGGTGGGGTTGGCAAGACCACCACCGCCGTTAATCTGGCAGCTTCACTGGCCATTGCTGAGCGTAAGACCCTGCTTGTTGATCTTGATCCCCAGGGGAATGCTACCAGCGGGATCGGTTATGAAAGCGATGATAATCAGCGGAGCATATACCAGGCATTGCTTGGACTGGCAACGCCTCAGGAAGTTCTTCACCAGACTGATTTTGCCTATCTGGATATCATTCCGGCAAATCCTGATTTGATCGGGGCGGAAGTTGAGCTGTTGCAATTTGAACGTCGGGAGTTCATCTTGGCAGACCGGCTGATGCCCTTACTGGGGAGTTATCAATATATTATTATTGACTGTTCCCCTTCGCTTGGACTGCTGACCATTAATTCCCTGACCGCAGCCCACACCATTTTAATTCCGTTGCAGAGTGAATACTACGCGATGGAAGGGCTCGGCCAATTATTGCATACGGTGAACCGGATACAGGAGACCCTTAATCCCAGGCTGGATATTGAGGGAATTCTGCTTACCATGATGGATCAGCGGACCACTTTGGCAAGGCAGGTGGAAAAAGAAGTGCGTCAACATTTCGGTTCCCTGGTCTATGAGTCCATCATTCCCCGGAATGTCCGGCTCAGTGAGTCGCCCAGCCATGGGAAGCCCATTGCTTTGTATGATGTTTCTTCCACCGGAGCGCAGGCATACTTTCAACTTGCTGATGAGTTTTTACGCCGGCAACCGAACGTCATGAAGGCCGAGATTGCCCCGGTTAAGGGCGCGCAATAGTAGTTATGGAAAAACAATGAGTCATAAGATGAAATCTAACGCGGGCTTTGCCCGCAAGTAAGTGCTCTTATCAGAACATTTTCTTGTTAAAAAACAAGAAAATAACCTGTAAGGCACTAAAAATAAAGGTTGCTCATGGCTGATGTAAAGAAAGGTTTTACGGTTAAACGGGGTTTAGGTAAGGGTCTGGGAGCTTTGCTTCCCAAAACAGAGGTGCCTGGCGATGAAAAGCTGATACAATGTTCCCTTTCCTTTATTGAACCGGACAGTAAACAGCCTCGCAAACGATTTGATCCGGAAAAAATGGCAGAACTGGTTCGTTCCATCAAAGAAAAAGGGGTGGTGCAACCGGTGTTGGTAAGGCCGGCGATTCAGCCCGGCAGATATAAGCTGGTGGCTGGAGAACGGCGCTGGCGGGCGGCTCAACAGGCAGGGGTCAGCAAGATACCAGCCCTTGTACTTACCCTGGATGATCGTCAAGCGGTTGAAATATCGCTGATTGAAAACCTGCAGCGGGAAAACCTTAATCCGGTTGAGGAGGCCCAGGGTTATCAACGTTTGATTGACGAGTTTGATTTTAACCATGAAGAGGTTGCGAAGACTTTGGGCAAAGATCGTTCAACCGTGACCAACATGGTTCGTCTGCTGAATTTGCCGCCGGCTGTCCTGACGCAGATGGAAGAAGGACGGTTGAGTATGGGGCATGGGCGGGCATTGCTGGCTGTTGGCGATGAAGAAGGAAAAATTGCCCTGGCGGAACAGATTATTGCCAGACAACTTTCCGTTCGCCAGGTAGAGCGATTGATCCGGCAGCGCAAAAAAACCGGCAACGATTTAAAAGCGGTGGCAGAAGCCGAGACTTCACTCTATGAAAAGGATTTATGTAATCGCCTGGGACAGGCTATAGGGACCAAGGTAAACCTTCACTGGCGGGACAAGAAACATGAAAAAGGCAGTCTGGAAATAGAATTCTATGCGGCGGAAGAGTTGGAACGTCTGGTGGAGTTTTTGACCCGCTCAACGGTGGAAATATAGGGATTAACAATCAGGCGACCGCTTCTGGCATTCTTGCAGCCAGGTGTCAAGGTCAGCCAGCGCTCTTTCTCCATAAGCGGCTTTGCGGGCCGCTTTTTTCATTTTCTTTCCCAGGGGTGGAAAGAGGCCGAAATTGATATTCATCGGTTGGAAATTTTTGCTGTGGGTGTTGGTGATATGGGTTGACAAGGCCCCCAGGGCGCAGGTTTCCGGAAAGGGAAAAAAGCTTTCGGTTTGCTGCTGCAGGACAATCTGGATGCCGACAATAAGGCCGCTGGCCGCCGATTCCAGGTAGCCCTCAACGCCGCTTATCTGGCCGGCAAAAAACAGCCGCGGTTCTTTTTGATGCTGAAAACAGCGGTTTAACAGCTGCGGGGCATTGATGAAGGTGTTGCGGTGCATAGTGCCATAGCGATAGATGGTGGCGTTTTCCAGTCCGGGAATCAGCTGGACAACTTTTTCCTGCCACGGAAAGGTTAAACGGGTCTGAAACCCACCAGGTTGAGCATGCTTTCTTCCCGGTTTTCCGACCGCAGCTGGACGACCGCGTGAGCTTGACTTCCTGTTCGGGGGTCAACCAGGCCAACCGGCTTCAGCGGGCCGAACGCCAGGGTTTCAACTCCCCGGGCAACCATCGCTTCGATGGGCATGCAGCCTTCAAAAACTTTCTGGTCTTCAAATTCCTGTGCTCTTACCTGGTCTCCGGCAGCGATGGTTTCTACCAACTGCAGATA
>DQWO01000220.1 GCA_011042595.1 Pseudomonadota bacterium | reverse complement strand
GTCTTCAACTCCCAGGACCGCGCACTCGGCCACATCCGGATGAGTGGCAACAATCTCCTCCATCCCACCGGTAGAAAGACGATGACCGGCAACGTTGATAACATCATCCACCCGACCCATGATGTAGACATAGCCCTCATCATCAATATAACCACCATCCCCGGTAAAATAGTAGCCCGGATACATGCTGACGTAGGATTCCTTGAAGCGCTGATCCTGCTGCCACAAGGTCGGCAGACAGCCTGGAGGCAGCGGCAGCTTAATGGTAACGATACCTTCACTGTTGGCCGGCAGTTCATTCCCGTCACTGTCAAGAATCTTAATATTGTATCCGGGAACCGCTTTGGTGGGAGAACCTGGTTTGATGGGGAGAGGTTCAATCCCCATACAGTTGGCGGCAATAGCCCAGGCGGTTTCCGTCTGCCACCAGTGATCGATAACCGGCTTCTGCAGCAGATCGGAAGCCCAGTGATAGGTATCGGGATCGAGACGCTCACCAGCCAGGAAGAGATATTTAAAACAGGAAAGATCATACTTTTTCAGCAGCTCACCTTTGGGATCTTCCTTTTTGATCGCCCGAAAAGCCGTCGGCGCTGTAAACAACACCTTGACCTTGTGCTCGGAAATCACCCGCCAGAAAGCGCCGGCATCCGGGGTACCGACAGGTTTACCCTCATAAACGATAGTAGTACAGCCCAGCATCAAAGGCGCGTAGACAATATAGGAATGGCCCACAACCCAGCCAACATCGGATGCCGCCCAGTAAACGTCTCCGGGCTGGACATCGTAGACATTACGCATACTCCATTTCATCGCCACCGCGTGCCCGCCGTTGTCGCGCACCACCCCTTTGGGAATCCCGGTAGTTCCGGAAGTATAGAGAATATAGAGCGGATCGGTGGCGGCCACAGTAACACATTCAGTCGGTTCGGCTTGAGCCATGGCACCATCCCAATCCAGATCCCGGCCGGCAATCAGCTCGGACTGCACCTGGGGACGCTGAAAAATGATGCATTTCTCCGGTTTTACCTCGGCCAGCTCAATGGCTTTGTCCAGCAGCGGTTTATAGGCAATAACCTTGGTCGCCCCTTCCAGGCCGCAGGAAGCAGAGATAATCAGTTTCGGCTTGGCGTCATTGATCCGGATTGCCAGTTCATTAGGGGCAAAACCACCGAAAACCACCGAATGAACCACCCCGATCCGGGCGCAGGCCAACATGGCCACCAAGGTTTCGGGGATCATCGGCATGTAGATAATGGCTGTATCGCCCTTTTCCAGGCCCTGGGAGCGGATAACCCCGGCAAAGCGGGAAACCTGGTCCTGCAATTCGCGATAGGTAATTTTCTTAACCGTATTGGTCTGGGGACTGTCATAAATAATCGCCACCTGATCAGCCCGGCCGTTTTCCACATGATAATCGATGGCATTGTAACAGCTATTTAATTCCCCGCCGGTAAACCAACGGTAGAAATAGGGTTTGCCATAGTCATCCAGCACCTTATCCCATTTTTTCACCCACTGGACATCCTCGGCAGCCTCGGCCCAAAACGCGTCCGGATCTTCAATTGATTGACGATACACCTCATCATATTTCCCCATACTGTCCTCCTCAATCTAGTGGTTATCTATAATCATCAGCTCATCCGGCAACTATACTTTCCGTATAAGCACCAATTAAAACATGAATTTAATCAGTTATCAGGTACGGCGATATGAATGCACTTAAACATTATTGACCATATACACACGTATACAGTATTGACTTTCATAAACTATAAACAGGGTCCATGTCAAGGACATATGGAGTGGTAACAACCGATGATACTATTCGGATTTTCACTATACATAATGAATAATTGCACAAAGTTAAGCTGAATATCCCTTCAGTTTGGCCATCATTTTTCCCTTGACATTTTCCCGTTCCTCTTATAGAAAAAAATTTCAGTATAATAAATACACACTCATGTTTTACCGCAGCTTTAAAAGCCTGGTAAAAACGCAATGATTATCCGGGCAGTTTGCCACATCTTAACACTTTCAATGAAACATTAATCTAAATACAGACAGTGTGTCTTTTCAGACAAACCCATAATAATGTGGTAATTCCCACAAACTGAGCCGGGCAAGTAATCTGGTTTTAAAGCTTTATTATGAAGCCGGATATTAGTGGAAAACATCACTTAACTTTTTACAGAGAAGGAGGATTTTCATGGCTGACGCAACAGAACTGAAAAAAGTCTATCCCGTACCGGAAGAGTTCCGCAAAAAAGCGTACTTCAAAAGCCGGGAAGAATACCAGAAACTGTACGATGAATCCATCAACGATAACGATGGCTTCTGGGCCCGGATTGCCGAAGAATATGTCACCTGGTTCAAAAAATGGGATAAGGTTCAGGACTGGAAATTCAGCAAGGATGAAGTTTACCTGAAATGGTTTCTGGGCGGCAAATTAAATGTCTCCTACAACTGCCTTGACCGTCACCTGGAAAAACGCGGCGATCAGGTTGCGATCATCTTTGAAGGTAACGAACCCACGGTCGACCGGAAATACACCTATAAAGAGCTGCATGAACAGGTCTGCAAATTTGCCAACGTCATGAAAGCCCATGGCGTCAAAAGAGGCGACCGGGTAACCATCTATCTGCCGATGATTCCAGAACTGGCCATCACCATGCTTGCCTGCACCAGAATCGGGGCCATGCACTCCATCGTCTTCGGTGGTTTTTCAGCTGATGCCCTGAAAGACCGGATCCAGGACTGTGATTCCAACTTTTTAATCTCCTGCAATGCCTATTATCGCGGTGCCAAGGTCATCAACCAGAAAACCAATGTTGATGCCGCCGTGGCCCAGTGCCCGACCATTAAAAATACGATTATCGTCAAACACGAAGCCGACGTCGATGTACCCATGAAAGCAGGGTATGACCTTTCTTACGAAGATGAGATGGCCAAGGTTGATGCCAACTGCGAACCGGAATGGATGGATTCAGAAGACCCGCTCTTCCTGCTCTACACCTCCGGCTCTACCGGCAAACCCAAAGGGGTTATCCATACAACCGGCGGCTACCTGCTCTACACTGCTTTCACCCACAAAAATATCTTTGACTACCATGACGGCGACATCTATTTTTGCGCTGCCGACATTGGCTGGGTCACCGGGCATTCCTACATCGTTTATGGTCCCCTGTGCAACGGCGCCACCTCAGTTATGTTTGAAGGGGTACCCAACTACCCGGATGCCGGCCGCTACTGGGATATTATCGGCAAACACAAAATCAACACCCTCTATACCGCGCCGACAGCCATCCGCGCCATCGCCGGCCAGGGCGACAGCTTTGTCACCAGCCGCCTTGATAAACTTGACAGTCTGACCCTCTTGGGCACCGTTGGTGAACCCATCAATCCGGAAGCCTGGAAATGGTATTATGAGCTTCCCGGCCGCAGTAAATGCCCCATCGTCGACACCTGGTGGCAAACCGAAACCGGCGGCATCCTGATTACCGGCCTCCCCGGCGCCATCGATATGAAACCAGGCTACGCCACTACCCCGTTCTTTGGTTGCGACCCGCTGATTGTTGAGCCCGCCACTGGTGTTGAGATTAAAGGCCCGGGTGAAGGTGCCTTGTGTATCAGACGGCCATGGCCCGGCCTGATGCGCGGCGTTTACGGTGATCCTGAACGTTTTAAAATGACTTATTTCGTCCAGTACGACGGCTACTACTTCACCGGTGACGGCGCCATGCGTGAAGAAAACGGCGATTACCGGCTCATGGGCCGCATTGATGACGTTATCAACGTCTCCGGTCATCGGATGGGTACCGCTGAAGTAGAAAGTGCCCTGGTGCTGAATGAAAACGTGGCCGAAGCCGCCGTGGTTGGCATGCCGCACGAGATCAAGGGTCAGGGCATCTACGCCTATGTCACCCTGAATGCCGGTGTTGAAGGCACCGACGCCCTCAAGAAGGAACTGGTTGCTCTGGTCCGCAAAGAGATTGGACCGATTGCCAGCCCGGATATGATCCAGTGGGCTCCGGCACTGCCGAAAACCCGTTCCGGGAAAATCATGCGCCGCATCCTGCGCAAGATTGCCGCCAATGAAGTCGATCCTAAAGGCTTTGGCGACACCTCAACCCTGGCGGATCCCTCTGTGGTCCAAGGCCTGGTTGACACCCGGGAAAACCGCGGTTAACTCTTAGTTTAATTCTTACCAAAAAGGCGGGCTTGTTATAAGCCCGCCTTTTTACTTATTTCATCACGATTCAACAGAGTGCAGAGTGGGGTCAGGTCTTGCATTGTGCATCAGGGGGCAGAAGCCCCTGATGCACAATGCAAGACCTGACCCCTTAAATAAATCATGAACAATATCATTGGTTTTACCTCCAGCATTCCGGTGGAAATTATTTATGCTGCCGGACTCATACCCTGTGACTTAAACAACCTCTTTATTGGCGATCCACATCCAGGATTATTCATTGAGCGGGCCGAGGAATCCGGCTTCCCCGCCACCAGCTGCGCCTGGATTAAGGGAATTTACTCCACAGTCAAAAAACATGGGATAAAAAAGGTTATTGCCGTAGTCAGCGGCGACTGCAGCAGCACCCATGCCCTGGCTGAGGTCTTGGAATACGAAGGAGTAGAAATTATTCCTTTCGCCTTTCCGCTAAACCGCAGTCTCAAGGCCATGCGGGAAGCACTGGAGGAATTTCGCTGCTATTTCGGAGTTTCCCCAGACAGGGTTGAGGCCTGCAAACAGCAGCTTGATACTATTCGCCAACAGCTTGAGGAATTGGACCGCCTGACCTGGGAAGAAGGACAGGTAAGCGGGGAAGAAAACCATCGCTTCCTGGTAGGTGCCAGTGATTTTGGCGGCAATCCTGAACAATTCAGCCAGGAGCTCAACACGTTCCTGGAAGAAGCCCGGCAGCGCCATCCGAAACCACCAACTTTCCGCTTAGGTGTCATCGGCGTCCCGCCGATCATCAGTAATTTTTATCCCGTCATTGAAGAACTCGGGGCTGAAGTTGTGTTCAACGAGGTCCAGAGACAATTCAGCCTGCCTGGGGCCAGGAATCATGACCTGGCCAGCCAGTATCTGGTCTATACCTACCCTTATGCCGTCAGTGGTCGGATTGCCGACATCAAAACAGAGGTCAGCCGGCGGCGGATTGACGGCATCATCCACTATGTCCAGTCATTCTGCTTCCGCCAGATTGAAGATATCATCATTAAAAAAGAACTTCCAGTTCCGGTGCTGACTATCGAGAGCGACCAGCCGGCCCCGGTGGACGGCCGTACCATCACCCGGCTGGAAACCTTCATTGAAATGCTCCTGGGCCGTCAGAAATCTCCACATACCCGTCCACTTTTCTGACAATCACTCCCGCCACAAAATCATCATAAATATTCTCAAAATCCCCCCGCTGCCTAATTTATCATTATTTATCCTGTAATATCAGTTATTTATACGATATATGGCCTTCCATTATTCTTTAAAAGAAAACCATTGTCGGCCCGATTTATCATGGTACGTTCTTTGCTCTCTTAGTCCACTATGGTTACAATTATGCGATAGTGAGGATTAATCCATGATCAGAAATCTGTGGCATTACTGGCAGCGGAGTAAAAACAGCTTGATGACTATTTTCGCCTCTAGCGGCGACCATAAGCACCCCCTGCTGCCCTTACCGCAACTGGCTTTTTCCGGCATCAGTTTGACCGAAAGCAAAATGACCTTTCCCCTCCCTGACAACAACCGCAAGAGTCCCAAGCGCTCCCAGCCATTACGGTTTTTACAGACTTTTTTCGATGCCATCACCAAAGTTCAGGATGCCAGCCTGTTATCCACTGCCGGCCGGCTGCTATACCAACTGGCAGATGGAGAAAGCATCATTTTTGTCGAATACCGGCAGGGAAAATTGACTATCCATACTGCCAGTCGCCAACTGAGCCGGGAGAATGATCTCGGCCGGCGGCTCATTCAGGCAAGCCTGGCTGTTTTCCGGAAACTCCCACAGCCCAATAGTGAAAACGACATCCGATTTGAGCTTTTAAGCGAACTTGACAAATTTACCTGGCAGGCGGAAACCGCCATCAGTCCGCTTCCCGGAACCCATAAAATTGGCTCGGACCATTTCCTGGCCGCTTTTATCATCGGCAAGAATCAGGAATCCCGCCCCCAATGGTCCCGGGAAACCGATCAACTGCTCCATTTCTGCCTGCAGCATGTGGCCATCCGCATGGGGGAAATCAATGCCCTGGCAGCCCTGCGGCTCAATGCCAACACCGACCCTTTAACCGGCGTTCATAATCGTCGTTTTTTCCATGAAGTTTTAAGCCGGGAAAGCGAACGCTCGAACCGCCATAATCAACCCCTGTCCCTGATCATCATGGACATTGATCATTTCAAGGTCATTAATGATACCTTCGGCCATCTGGCAGGAGATCAGGTTTTAAGGGAGATCGGTCGGATCACCCGGGAAAGTATCCGCACCATCGATATGGTCTGCCGTTATGGCGGCGAGGAGTTTGCCATCATTCTGCCACAAACCGAACTGGAAGCCGCCAGTTTGATCGCCGAGCGTTTGCGCACCAGTATTGCTGAATTTCCTTTTCCAACCGGGGAGGAAAGCCCCCTGATGGTCACCGCCAGTCTGGGGGTGGCCTGCTGGCACGGCAGCGGCTATCTCAGCAAACAGGGAACAGAACTGGTACAAGCGGCCGACCGGGCTCTCTACGCGGCGAAAGATACCGGTCGCAATCGAACCTGTATGGCCCCGGAACCCCAGGGAAAATCCCCTGGCAAGGGCAGAAAAGCGGTTGTCTTTGTTTCCCCTGCATGCTAAAATCCAAACCTATGAATGATAAAGATCGTCGAAATTATAATCGCTTGAATGTTTCGCTTTTATTCAGCTGGCAGCCCTTGACCGCCGAGCTGGAAGAGGGGATACTACCGGCTCTTGCTGCCGCTGACAACCCATTTGCTTCCTGGTTTATGGATCTGCGCCCCCCATTACCTCCCAACTCCGGGGAAAGTGATGAATTAAACAGCTATTACCGTAAGTTCAGCGAATACCTGGAAATTATCGAGCGGAAAATCAGCCTGCTCAGTCAGGTTATCTTTCAACCACCAATGCAGAAGTTCTTCCGGCAGCAGCCGCTTCCCCTTACCCTGAGTGCCACCGGGGTTTCCTTTCCGGCAGCCGAACCGCTGGAGTCCGGCACGAAAGTGCTGCTGACTTTCTTCCTGCCTTACGCGGCCCAAATGGTCAGGGTCAGGGCTCTCATCCTGCGGTCCACAATCCGGGAAAGCCGGAACCCGAAACAGGCCTGCCTGATCGCCGCCCAATTTGTCGACCTGGGCCAGGAGATGGAAGATGAAATCGCCCGTTTTATTATTTTAAGCGAGAGAAAACAGCTGCGCCAAACCCGCCGGCACCATGAAGAAAACGCGTAAAACCAGCAGCCGACGGCGAAAACCGGCGGCCAAAAAACGATCCTGGGCAGCCTCTCTGCTTTTTTTTGCCTTTGGGGTTATCCTGGCCTTTCTGGTCCTCTCCTTTTTTCCCCGGCTGATCCCCGACAAACTGCAGCAAACCATCCGCCATTCTACCATCCGGGTAAAACAATGGCAGCAAAAATACTGGCCGACCACCAGAACCACGACCACGACCGTCAAACGACAATCACCGCCTGCTCCGAAGAAAACTGCCGCCAGGCCTTCGGTAAAAAAACCGGCACCCACCACCCTCTACGTTACCCTGTACAAGGCCACTCCCGACTATGATGCCTTGACCAGCAGCAGTAAACTGCTGAAATTGCCCAAAGAGGGAAAGGTGCAACTGGCCCGCCTGATTTTTGCCGAGTTGACCCGTGATGGAGCAAAAGCTAAATCGCCCCTGCCGCCGGGAGTCCGACTGCGCGCGGTCTCTTTTGCCGGCCAGCGCATCACCTTAGACCTGTCGAAAGAAATCATCAGCGGCCTGGCCAATACCGGCAGCAGCGACGAAATGCTGGCCGTCTACGGCCTGGTGAACACCTATCTGAAGAATTTTCCCGACTGTTCCGAAGTCCAGATAACCGTTGCCGGCCACCCGGTCAAAACCCTGTCCGGCCATATCGAAATCAACAAACCCCTCACATGGGGTCAGGTCTTGCAGTAGAGGGTAGAGTAGAGAGCAGGCTAATCCCGCGTTAGTCCCGGCCTAACTGTTCCCGTCCCTTTCGTCTGACGGTGTCTCAATAACCGAGGCATGACTGACTTCGCCTGCCCTCCCTCATCAAACCGTGCATACGGTTTTCCCGTACACGGCTTTCCGATGTTCTTCGTCATAAGGCATGCGTTTTACGCCATCCTGCAGTTGTTGGAAGTTTGAAAAGACCATAGCCGTTATAAAGTTTAGAGGTAGGTAGACGATGATAGGCTTGAGCCCGACTGTATATCTTGAATCGCCGTCGTAAATGAGTACGCATTCTTTCTTCGACATGCCATTTCACATTACCGAAGACCTTAGTGCTGTTGCGGTAATGAAAATAACTGCTCCAGCCGCGTAAACTCATATTTACCTCTGCAACAAGATCAGGTAAGGGTATCGATGTCCGCTTTCGGTCAGTCAAGATCTTTACACGATCTTTGACACGTTTAACCGATTTCGCGGACGGCTCTACATGCGGATAGAGTTTACCACTATTACGACTTCTACGTAGACAAAAAGAGAACCCCAGAAAATCAAAGCTCTCTTCATAAGCATTCACAATGCTTGTCTTAGTTTCGTTAAGTTGCAAATCCAGTAAATCCAACACATAACGCAATACACTCATTGGCTGGCTAATATCGCCGACACAAAGGATAACGAGATCATCCGCATACCGGACAATCTGAGCACCATACCTTTTTGCGAGATCGTAACGTTCCCAAATTCTATCGAGCAGATGCAGGTAAAGGTTCGCGAGAAGTGGTGAAATCACCCCTCCCTGCGGAGTACCAAGTCGATTGCCCTTGCCACCGCCTATTGTGCGCCGCTTACCATCCTCACCATCTTCTACGACTGCCGCTTTCAGCCACTGCTTAATCAACCACAGTATGCCCCCATCACTTATACGCTCGGCAACAACAGCCAGCAGTTTCGCATGGGGAATCGTATCAAAATATTTGGACAAATCAGCGTCGATCACATGACCATGTCGCCGGAGCAAACCATCTGCTATCGCATCGGCTGCATCATGAGCTGAACGTTTTGGTCGAAATCCATATGATGTATCACAAAAATCTGCCTCAAATATAGGTTCGATGATCAACTTGGCCGCCATCTGTACTACTCGATCCCTGATGGTAGGAATACCAAGTGGTCTTTTGCTACCATCAGGTTTGGGAATCCACACCCGGCGTACAGCTTGGGTGCGATAGCTTTTACTTTCCAACTCATCCTGCAATTTCTGCAGAAATTGCTCCTTTCCTGATCCGGCCTCTATGCTCGCAAAACTCACACCGTCAATACCTGGTGCTCCTTTATTTGAACGGACAAGGTGATAGGCATGATCCAGAATATCCATCCTGAAAACCTTGTCATAGAGGGCGTAAAAGCGAAAAGAAGGCTCTGACTTGGCCTTACAATACAGCTTCCTCTGAAGTGTCCTGATCTTCTCAGGAGTTGATAGTGTC
>DQWO01000160.1 GCA_011042595.1 Pseudomonadota bacterium | reverse complement strand
GTCATAGACCTTCGTCAATTCAATCGCGTCCTTTGGACAGGCTTCCTGGCAGAATCCACAGAATATGCAGCGAATTTCATCAATGATAAACTCTTTGGGATAGCGGGTTTCACCCTCTTCCTCATAGGGAACTATGGTAATTGCCTGGGGAGGACATATCTTCGCACACAGGCCACAGGCCACGCATTTAAGCTTGCCCTGGTCATCAACTTTCAGCCGGTGCAGACCACGCCAGCGATCCCTGATCCTCCGCCGCTCCGTCGGATACTGGATAGTGACGGATTTGGAAAAATAATTCTTCAAGGTGTAAGCCAAACCTTTGAACAACGGAGCAAGATAGTTCCCTTTCTCGGGCCGCCTTCCACTGACGTTGAGTGCATAATCTTTTTTTTCCATCATTAATCACCTTTTCAACTCACAATGATGCCGGTAGCAGAATCAAATGTTAAAAATCACCATCCATAAACCGGTAAGGACAATATTCAGCAGGCCAGCCGGCATCAACACTTTCCAACCCAATTCCATCACCTGATCATAGCGGTAGCGGGGAAAGGTGGAACGTTCCCAGACACAAAAGAAGACAACCGCAAAGGTCTTGATAAAAAACCAGACGGGTCCAGGCAGCAACGGGCCATGCCAGCCACCGAGAAAAAGGGTAGTAACCATGGTCCCGAAAACGAACATATGACAGTATTCAGCCATGAAAAACAGGGCGAATTTCATGCTGCTGTATTCTACATTAAACCCACAGGCAAGCTCGGCTTCCGCCTCCGGCATATCAAACGGTGTCCGGTTTATCTCAGCCAAACCACAGATAATAAAGAGAAAAAAAGCAAGCGGCTGTTTAACAATATTCCACAACCCAGCCTGGCTTTCAACAATACCCACCAGGCTCAAGGTCCCGCAGACCATGACAACACTGATCACGGCCAGGGCCATGGGCAATTCATAACTGATCATCTGAGCCCCGGCGCGCAAAGCCCCGATCATCCCGTACTTGTTACCGGAAGACCAGCCACCCAGCATGCAGCCATAGGAACCGATGGTGGAAATCCCCAGGACATAGAGAATACCAATATCAAGGTCTGTCAGATAGAGGGTTATTTCGCGACCCATGATAGTAACGGTATCACCAAAAGGTATTATTACCAACAGGGACAGTGCGGCCCCAATGCTGATAATCGGGGCAATAATAAAAATCGGTTTATCCGCATTGTCAGGAATAACTTCTTCCTTCATAAACCCCTTGACCCCGTCAGCCAATGGCTGTAAAAGGCCATGCCAACCCACCCGCATAGGCCCGTGGCGAAGCTGTACCAACCCAAGTACCTTGCGCTCTATCCAGGTGGAATAGGCCACAATCAACATGCTCACCCCAAACACCACCAGGGTTTTAATGATCAGTATGATCCAAAACTCAATCATGAAAAACCTCCCTTAGGATGCCTTCTCAACCTTGACGGCACAGACTTTATATTCGGGAATACCAGAATCAGGACAAAGGGCAGCATTGGTCAGCTGATTAACCGCCGTCTCCCCAAAATGAAATGGAACAAAAACCACCCCGGGAGCCGGTCGGTCCGTCAACCAGGCTTTTACTTTAATATTACCCCGCCGGGAGGCAATATTGACAAAATCACCATCCTCAACCCCCAATTTTTCCGCATCAGCAGGATTTACCTCTGCCAGCGGCTCAGGATAAAGTTGGCTCAACCCCTCGCCCTTACGGGTCATGGTGCCGGTATGGAAATGCTGCAATACTCGACCGGTACTGAGAATAAAGGGATATTCGGCATCAGGATTTTCCGCCGGCGGGCGGAATTCGATCGGAAAGAAAACTCCTTTACCACAGGCATATTCACCCACATGAAGAATGGGGGTTCCAGGGTGATCTTCCGTCGGACAAGGCCAGGCAATGGCCTTTTTCTCCAGACGTTCATAACTGATCCCCGCATAACTGGGGGTCAGTTTACGGAGTTCATCCATCACCGTCCGGGAATCTACATACTCCATCGAATAACCCATGGCGGTAGCCAACTGACAGATAATCCAACCATCTTCCCGTGCCTCTCCCACCGGTTCGATGGCCTTGCGGACCCGCTGAACCTTACGCTCGGAATTGGAGAAAGTACCATCTTTTTCAGCAAAGGAAACCCCAGGCAGTACCACATCAGCCAACTGGGCAGTCTCGGTAAGAAAGATGTCCTGCACCACCATAAAATCAAGTTTTTTGACCGCCTTTTCGATGTGGTGCAGATCAGGATCGCTGACCAGAGGGTTTTCACCCATGATGTACATACCCTTCAAGGTGCCTTCTTCGGCAGCCGGGAACATCTGGGTTACCTGCAGCCCCGGAACCGCGGAAAGTTCTTCCAGACCCCAGGCCTTGGCAAATTTCTGCCGTACTTCTTCATCGGCAACTTTCTGGTAGCCGGTGAACACATTGGGCAACGCCCCCAGGTCACAGGCGCCCTGAACATTATTCTGGCCCCGCAGAGGATTAACCCCGCCACCGACAACGCCAATATTACCGCAGAGCATGGCCAGATTCCCCAGGGTTTTCACATTATCGGTACCGCTGGTGTGCTGGGTGATACCCATAGCGTAGAGGATGGAGGCAGGTGATGATTCGGCATATATCACCGCCGCTGCTTCCAGATCTTCAACCGAAACTCCGGTAATCTTTGAGACATATTCCGGGGTATACTTTTCCAGGTTGGCGGCAAATTCTTCAAAACCAACCGTACAAGTTTCAATATGCTCTTTTTTATGCAGCGCCTTCTTATGCAGAATGATATGCATGAGACCATTGATCAAGGCCACATCAGTTCCTGGACGATGCCGCAGCCAGATGGCGGCATAATCAACCAGACCTATGCGACGCGGGTCGGCAACGATTAGCTTCGCCCCCCGTTTCAACACTGCTTCTTTAACGTAATTGGCAAAAATAGGATGGTTTTCCGTGGTATTGGTGCCAATAGCCAGAATAGCTTTCGCCTTCAACACATCCTTGATCGGGTTGGTCATTGCTCCGCTACCGAATGTGGCGGCCAGTCCGGCCACCGTAGAGGAGTGTCAGAGACGGGCGCAGTGGTCAACATTATTTGTGCCGATGACCCCGCGCATGAATTTCTGGAAGAGATAGTTTTCTTCATTGGTACAACGGGCTGAAGAAAGGCCGCCGATGGCATCGGGACCGAATTCTTCCTTAATAGCCCCAAAGCGTTCAGCCACCAGGGTTAAGGCTTCTTCCCAGCTGGCTTCCTTAAACTCACCATCTTTTTTGATCAACGGCGTAGTTAAGCGTTCATCACTGCCGATAAATTCATAACCAAAACGGCCTTTAACGCAAAGACTGCCGAGATTAACTCCTTTGCCCTCCTGGGTTGTCACCCCGATGACCCGGTTGTTTTGGACATTAAGTTCCAGCTGACAGCCACAACCGCAGTAGGTACAGGTGGTTGGCACCCGCTCAACCAGCCAGGGACGTCCCTTGAAACGACTGAGATTTTCCGTCAATGCGCCGGTGGGACATACGCTCAGGCACTCACCGCATGATTGGCATTTCTCTGCGTCAATCACCACGACCTGGGAGCCATACCCCTCACCTTTAATCTCAATAGCTCCAATACCCTTAATCTCCCGGCAGGCAGTGACACAACGCAGGCACATGACACAACGGTCAGGCCAATAGCGAATCAGGGGCGTGGCATACAGTGATTCCCTTGCCGGCTTCGGGGCCTGGTATTCAACCTTGTCGATGCCAAACTCATACACCAGATCCTGCAGCAGACACTCCCCACCCTTGTCACAAATGGGACAATCAAGGGGATGATTCACCAGAATCAGTTTAAGGGAATCCTCCCGAATCCGTTGAATCCGGTCTGAATTGCTGATTACCGCAATACCTTCCTCCACCGGAGTGGTACAGGCAGCCATCGGATGGGCAATACCCTCAATCTCCACGACGCACATCCGGCATGAACCGATGGGATCCAAACGTCCATGGTAGCAAAGCGTCGGGATGCGAATGCCGGCGGTCCTTGCAGCCGCAAGAATCGTCGTTCCTTGCGGAACCTTCACTTCCTTGCCGTCAATCGTTAACGTGACCATGCTTATTTCCTGCACAAGTTAAGTTTATCTCCACTGTTATTAAAGAATCATTCACAAATCAGTTTATGACGTTGCCTCGGTCACCGCAATGGTGGCAACCCGGTAACACCTGAGACAGCGATCTGCCTCAGCCATGGCCTCCTGGGGTGAAAACCCTTTTTCCACCTCATCAAAAGTCCACTTCCGGGTATCTGGAGGCAGCATTTCAAGCTGGTAACGGGCCCTGCCGCCGAGAAAACCGATATCCTCAGCCGGGTCATAAACCTTGACCACATCAAAGAGTTTATCAAAATAATCATCTTCAGCGGCTTCCAGGTTCAGTCCATTAATAAGCTTGTCGATATTAATCGCCGCCGTCCGCCCTCCAGCACAGGCAGTAATCAGAGCTCCCGGAGATGT
Organism: Pseudomonadota bacterium; assembly: GCA_011042595.1. Lineage (GTDB taxonomy): Bacteria > Desulfobacterota > Anaeroferrophillalia > Anaeroferrophillales > Anaeroferrophillaceae > DQWO01. Next base: position 5,236 of record DQWO01000160.1, on the reverse strand, counting down.
CTGGCAGTCACCGGCGCAAAAAATCTTGGGATTTTCAGTCTGCTTGGTAAATTCATTGACGACGATGGTATTCCAACGGGTGGTTTCAACTTTATCTATCCCCTCAAGCATCGAAAGGTCTATGGTCTGACCAATGGCAGGCACGACAATATCGCAGTCAATAATAAACTCCGATCCTTCAACCGGCACCGGACGACGTCGACCGCTTTCATCCGGCTCGCCCAACTCCATCTTAATGCACTGCAGACCTACCACCTTGCCGTTTTCCGCAATGACCTTGATCGGTTGAGTGAGATAGTGAAATACCACCTTTTCCTCTTCAGCATCATGAATTTCAACCTCATCGGCAGGCATTTCATTCCTGGTCCGCCGATAGACCAGGTTGACATCAGGTTTATTGACCCGAAAGGAGCAGCGCACACAGTCAATGGCCACATTTCCACCACCAACCACCACCACTTTTTTCCCTTCAGGATAAGGATCTTTGCCTAAATTGATATCAAGCAGATATTGCACCCCGGTAATAAAACCTTTATACCCGTCGTTTTCGCCCTCGACCCGCATAGCTGAACTCAGGTGGGCTCCATGGGCGATGAAGACGGCATCATTATCCGCTTCCAACTGTGACAGCTTTATATCTTTGCCTACTTGGGTATCATAATGAATGGTGACGCCCAGCTTCTGAACCTGTTCCACCTCTCCACGCAGGATCTGACGCGGCAACCGGTAGTCAGGAATTCCGACTGCTGACATGCCACCAGGCTCTCCCAACTTTTCGTAAATGGTAACCTGGTGTCCCTTGCGGGCCAGGTGGTAGGCACAGGTTACGCCGGCGGGACCGGCACCGACAATAGCCACTGAACCGGTTTTTTCCGCCGCTTCAACCAGATAATGGGGCTCTTTGTTTTTTTCCAACTCGTAATCAGAGACAAAACGCTTGAGGAATTTAATCGAAATGGGCTCATCCAGATTCGTCCGCCGGCAGTGTTCCTCACAGGGACGCACACAGACTCGGCCAACCACTCCAGGCAGAGGCAGCCGTTCACGGATCACATCAAGTGATTCCTGAAACTTACCTTCTTTAATACACTCAACATAGGTGGGAATATCGAGATGGATCGGGCAGGCATCCATGCAGGGCGCGGTCAGTTTTGACCGGTAGGTTCCCGCAGGAATGGCTGCGCCACCATTGGCCGCCAAAGCAAAATCATCGGCAAAATACTCCAGGGCATGACGAAGGGGAAGAGGTCCTGACTGGCCTATATTACATTTGGAAGACTCACTGATTGATTCTGCCAACCTGGCCAGAATTTCCAAATCTGCCTGCCGCCCCTTGCCGCGACACATTCTCCCCAGGGTATCAGCAATTACCTTGGTACCAATGCGGCATAAAAAACATTTACCACAGGATTTTTCCTGGATTGCCTCCATATAGGTACGACAGAGATCGACGATATTAACCTCGGAAGTTCGCAGAACAATGCCATACCAGCCTATCAAGGCCTTAATCTCTTCATTCTGCTGAAAATATTCCGGCAATGAAACCTTGCTTGCAGTCTCATATTCCTGGGGTTCCTTGCTGCGATTGTCAACAACTTCGCCCCCCCAGGAGCTGAAAAGTATCTCTGCCATCACTATACTCCCATTTCCATTCTTTTATCCACAACCATGCTGTTTTTAGCGGTCGACCTCTCCCAGAACGATGTCGATGCTGCCAACAATGGCGATCGCATCGGAAAACATGTGCCCGGGAAGGATCTTTGATAAAGCACTAATCAGGATAAAAGCCGGGGAACGAATTTTCATCCGGTACGGATTTTCGTTGCCATCCCCAACTATATAAAATCCCAACTCTCCCTTGGAGCCTTCAACCGACTGATACACTTCACCAACCGGATCATGCGGTCCCTCACTTTGAATCTTAAACCGGCGGATCAGAGCGCTTATGTCATCCATAACCACATCCAAACTGGGATTGGTTACCCACGGATTATCAACATTCACCGGCCCCTCGGGAAGGTTTTCAATCGCCTGATCAATAATCTTCAACGATTGAGTCATCTCTTCCATCCGTACCAGATAACGATCGTACACATCGCCCTTATCACCCACCGGCACCTGAAAATCAAAATCCTCATAGCTGCTATGGGGCTTCGCCTTGCGGATGTCATAAGGAACCCCGGAACCACGCAGACTTGGTCCGGTAAAACCAAAATTTACCGCATCCTCAGCCGAAACCGTCCCAATGTCCATGGTCCGCTTGCGCCAGATGATATTATCGGTCAACAGGGTGTGATAACCTGCCAGTGCAGTCGGAAACCACTTGACAAATTCGCGGACACCCTTGATGAAATCAGGAGTGATATCATTGGCCAGGCCGCCAACCCGCAGGAAAGTGGGGGTCAAGCGATAACCTGAAGCCTCTTCAATAATATCATAAATCATTTCCCGATCACGGAAACCGTAGAACACCAGCGTCATCGCCCCAATATCCAGGGCATGAGTACCAACCCAGATCTGATGGGCAGCAAGCCTGGACAACTCTCCCATGATCACCCGGATATATTGCGCCCGCTTGGGAACTTCAATCCCCAACAGTTTTTCAACCGCCATGCAATAACCGAAGTTATTCAGGGAGGCGGCCGTGTAATCAAGGCGGTCGGTGAGGGTGATGACCTGCTGATAATTCATATTTTCAGCAATCTTCTCAATCCCGCGATGCAACTGACCGACATGCGGTGTTGCCTTGACAATGATCTCACCGTCCAATTCCAACACGATGCGGAGCACCCCGTGAGTGGATGGATGGTGCGGCCCCATGTTGAGGGTCATTAATTTGCCTTCAGCCATCTTTTTTCCCCAAGTAGTGTGTTTACAGGACTTCTATGGTATCAGGATCCCACTTTTCATCAAAGTCTTTACCTTCCAGAGGAAAGTCTTTGCGCTGTGGATATCCTTCAAAATCATCCCACATCAAAACCCGCCGCAGATCAGGATGGCCGGCAAAACGGATGCCCATCATATCAAAAACTTCCCGCTCGGCCCAGTTGGCAGCCTGCCAGATACTGGTGACCGTGGGAACATCTTCGCCTTCGACGACCGGCAATTTGACCAGCAACCGGTCAAAACTGTCCATGGAAATCATTACATAGACAACCTCGAAGCGCGGTGGCTTACGGCGACGCGCTGAATTATCAATGGCCAGGATGTCGATCAGCAGGTCGAACCCCAGCTGTTCATCATCATGCAAAAACTGCATGACTTCGATAAAAGCATCATTACTCACGGTTACCTGCAAATCACCGCAACAATCCTGATCAGCGACGACTGCTTCCGGAAATTTGGCTTTGATCCGTTCCAGTATTTTCACGTTTTCCATAGTTGCGATACCACCCTGCTATTCAACGACATTAGGACGTACATCATCAAAATACTCAGTCCTGATCTTCTGCTGCAGCTTCATCAAAGCGGCCAGCAAGGCTTCCGGCCGTGGTGGACATCCAGGAATATAAACATCCACCGGGACAATCTGGTCAACCCCCTGAACCACAGCATAGCTTTTAAAAATCCCGCCGCAGGAAGCACAGGCTCCCATGGCAATCACCCACTTAGGCTCAGCCATCTGGGCGTAGATTCTCTTGACCATAACGGACATTTTTTTGGTCAAGGTCCCGGCCACAATCAAAAGATCAGACTGCCGGGGTGATGGACGAAAAACTTCAGAACCAAACCTTGCAATATCGTAGCTTGCCAAACTGGTAGCCATCATTTCGATGGCACATCAGGCCAGGCCAAAGGTACACGGCCAGACAGAATTACTCCGCCCCCAGTTAACCAGTGAGTTAAGGTTGGTAAGCAGGAAGCCATCACCTTTAATGCCACTTTCTACTCCCATTCCAACGCTCCCTTTTTCCAGACATATATATAACAGATAAACAAAATCGCCATGAAGACCAGCATCTCGACGAAACCGAAAAGGCCCAGTTTTCGATAATGCACTGCCCACGGATACATAAACACACACTCAAGGTCAAAAACCAGGAACAACAAAGCCACAACATAATACTTGATCGGAACCTGAACGTAGGTGGTTCCCTCAGTGGGCATCCCGCACTCAAAAGTTTCCCGCTTCACCTTAAAACTGCGATGTGGACCCAAAATACTTGAAACCGCCACCGCAAAGACGCCAAAACCAATGCCTACCAGCATCATCACCAGTACAGGAATATAATTAACCAACATTTTTCCGCCCCTAGAAAGTAGTATGGTTCAGTTATTTAACCAGCTAACTAAATAGTGTTCATCCGGAAATGTTCATTTCCCGATGAACGCTTTCAGCGATCAGCAGTCAGCTTTCAGTAAAACATTGAAAAAACAACTTGTTAAGCTAAAAGCTAAAGGCTGATAGCTAACAGCTCGTCCGGAAACGGTAGTTTCCGGATGGAAACTATTTTAACCAGCTGAATTCTTAAATAACCATAATGTCCTTGTGAAGCTTTTTATTAAACGAGGATTCTATATCTGAGAGCACAGACCTTGTCAAGGAAAAAAGTAAAAAAATATTGTCGACATAACACAGAAATATATCATTATTTTATCTCAATCTCAACTTTCTGACTTGCATTGCCAGGAATACATTATCAGGATGTTCAGGCTTGGCTCATAGCGGTTTTGGCCGCCGAAGGAATCAGGGATGGTGATTCGCGGCGGACGCCTCGGAAGCTGACCATGGACGGACGGGGAGCTGGAAAGAAAACTTAATCAAACACTAAATATTGCACACAGTATATAATATTAACTAGTTGAAATGTTTGATTTTTTCTTGTCACCGCATCAATTTATGTGTTATGTGGAAAAATCATATTCATCATCATCTTTATTTTAAAATGGTGAGCTATAAACAACGATCAGAATAATTATGTTGTCTAGTTTATTTCGATAAGTAACTAAATTTATTAAGAGAGGAAAAGTAGAAAATGACCCATCTAAAAAAAATGTGGCACCTGATGATTGCATTTATCAGGGATTTCACCGGTGAAGCTTTACGTGGTACCAGAGAGCACAAGAAAGGAATCGCTATTTTTATCGTTGTTGCTTTTATCGGCTTCATTATTGTGATCGCTGGCTTGCTCCATGCGACTGCCAATTATAAGTTCTGTGCCATGTGTCACAATATGGACACTTACATTGAATCCTGGAAACAATCATCGCATAAGGATGTCGGCTGCCTTGAATG
>DQWO01000139.1 GCA_011042595.1 Pseudomonadota bacterium | reverse complement strand
GCATGGCTCTCGCTCATTCTCGCGGCACATCGTGTGCCGCTCCGAGGTGTGTGCCGCGAATCACATCGTGTGATTCGTTCGGCACCCAATGCCGCTATGAGCCAAGCCCGAACATCCTGAATGCATTCCCGGAAATTTCTTGTTTTTTATGACAACTTTTCAGGAGTAAGGTACTAAAGGCTTTTTCCTTAAACCTTATGCCGTATAAAAATAAAAGGAGAACCATATGACCGGAAGTGAAATTCGGCAAAAATTTCTTGATTATTTTCAGGCCAATGATCACACCATTGTTAAAAGTTCCGGCCTGATTCCATTAAATGATCCCAGCCTGCTGTTTACCAATGCCGGCATGAACCAGTTCAAGGATGTCTTCGTCGGCCTGGAAAAGCGTGACTATCACCGGGCAACTACCTCCCAGAAATGTGTGCGGGCCGGGGGCAAACATAATGATCTGGAAAATGTCGGCCGGACAGCCCGCCACCATACTTTTTTTGAAATGTTGGGTAATTTTTCCTTCGGTGACTATTTCAAGGAAGGAGCAATCAACTTTGCCTGGGATTTCCTGATCAAAGAAATGGGCCTGCCGGTTGATAAGTTATGGGTGACCGTTTTCAATGATGATGATGAAGCCTATGACCTCTGGCACGATATGATCGGGGTGCCGGCGGAGCGCATTGTTCGCATGGGTGAGAAGGATAATTTCTGGGCCATGGGTGATACGGGGCCCTGCGGACCTTGTTCGGAAATCCTTATTGATCAGGGTGAGGAAATGAGCTGTGGCGACCAGTGCGGCATCGGTCTGTGTGAATGTGACCGCTACCTGGAAATCTGGAACCTGGTATTCATGCAGTATAATCGCGAAACAGATGGTACCATGAATCCCCTGCCCAAACCAAGCATTGATACGGGGATGGGCCTGGAGCGGCTGGCGGCGGTAGCCCAGGGGGTGAAAAGTAATTACGATACTGATTTGCTGCGTACTATCATCAGGGCGGCGGAAAAGATTTCCGGGAAAACCTACGGAGAGAATGAAGATCATGATGTTTCCCTGCGGGTGCTGGCTGATCACAGCCGGGCAACGACTTTCCTCATTGCCGACGGGGTGTTGCCGGCAAACGAGGGGCGTGGCTACGTCCTGCGGCGGATTATGCGCCGGGCGGCCCGCCATGGCAAATTGCTGGGAATTGACCAGCCTTTTCTCTATCACCTGGCGGAAACAGTGGCGGAGCAGATGCGGGATGCCTATCCGGAGCTGGCGGAATCCCTGCCTTTTGTCACCCGGGTGGTCAAAAATGAGGAGGAGCGCTTTGGTGAAACCCTCGATCGTGGCCTGAAAATGCTTGATGATGAGCTAAAACAGCTGCGACAAAAGAAAGAAACAATGCTTCCCGGTGAGGTGGTTTTTAAACTCTATGATACCTATGGTTTTCCGGTTGACCTGACTGAAGATATTGTTACCAAAGAGCAGGTGACTCTTGATATGGCCGGTTTTGAGGCCCAGATGCAGGCTCAGCAGGAAAAATCCCGCCAATCCTGGAAGGGCTCCGGGGAAGAAGCGGTGGGCGAGGTGTACAAAAAAATGTTCCAGGAGGGGATCAAGAGCATATTCACCGGTTATGATCGTTTCCAGGATAGTGGCAGGATCCTGCTGATTTTGAAAGATGGTGAACAGGTTTCCCGGGCCACTGCCGGCCAGGAGATTGAGATAGTTTTTGATCAAACCCCTTTTTATGGTGAATCAGGCGGCCAGGCTGGTGACCAGGGGAGGGTAGTTGGAGATGACTTTAGTCTGGAGATTAACACCACCACCAAACCACTGGAGGGTTTTATTGTTCATCATGCGGTGGTTAAGGATGGCAAGGTATCATTGGGAGATACCTGTACGTTAACTGTTGACCGGCAGGAGCGACTGGCGACCCAGCGTCATCATTCGGCAACCCATCTTTTACAGGCTAAGTTGCAGGAGGTGTTGGGGGAGCATGTCAAACAGTCAGGTTCATTGGTGACTGCTGAACGGCTGCGTTTTGATTTCAGCCATTTTGCCGCCCTTACCCGGGAGGAACTTGATCGGGTTGAAGCCCTGGTCAACCAGGAAATCATGGCCAATCTGCCGGTGAGCACGGAAATTACCAGTATGGAAGAGGCGGTTGGTCAGGGGGCGATGGCCATTTTCGGGGAAAAATATGGCGAAGAGGTGCGCATGGTTTCCATGGGCAATGCCAGTAAAGAGTTGTGTGGAGGAACCCATGTATCCCGGACCGGCGATATCGGTTTTTTCAAGATAATATCAGAAAATGGGATTGCGGCCGGAGTGCGGCGGATTGAAGCCCTGGCCGGGATGGAAGCCTGGCGCCACGTCAATCATGAGGAAAAGATTCTTCGGGATATGGCTGCTTTATTGAAAGGGGCCGCGGTTGCCGCCCTGCCGGATAAGGTTCACCGTCTGCAGGAGCAGATGAAGGAACAGCAGAAAGAGATCGGCAGGCTGAAAGAAAAATTACGGTCTGCTCCAGCAGCCGGATCGTCGGGGACGGGTACCGCCGTGGAAACGGTGAAAGGTGTTCCCCTGCTGGTCTCCCGGGTTGATTGTGATGATCCCAAGGAAATGCGTCAGACTATGGATGTGTATAAGCAGAAAAATCCCGACGGCATCAATGTTCTCGGAGCCGAGGTAGCCGGGAAAGCCCTGTTGATTGTCTATGTTGGATCTGCCCTGCAGGAAAAATACCAGGCTGGCACTATTGTCAGGGAACTTGCTGCCGTGGTTGGCGGCAAGGGTGGCGGCCGGCCGGAGCTGGCCCAGGCCGGTGGTCCGCAAGCCGAAAATCTTGATCAGGCATTGGCCAAGGTCAGGGAATTATTATGATTTTATTCGCTTTCCCCGGCGATGAAATATAAGGATTTTATGGCATCTCGAAAATCGGGCGGCTTAAAATCACTATTTGGATTTGCCTGCCTGGGATTTATCCTGCTGCTGGCCGGCTGCAGCAAAAATTTCCTGGGGACTAATGGTTCCCTGGGCGAGGCAGTCATTCCCACCGACGCGAAACTACTTACGTATCACCTGGAGGAACATTATAAAGAGCTGGAGAAGTTTAGCCGCCGCCTTTATGCCAAAAATCCCAAATATGAACCGGATTTAAAAGCTCGGGAAGAAAAGATCAAAGGGGTTTTTAAAGCTGGTAAACTGCCGCTTCCCCGGTACAGAAAATTGCCGTCCCATGAAATCCTGACTGAGGCCTTTGCCAAAGAGCCGCAATGTTCGGATCGGGTGTTTTTGCTCTGTCTGGGGTTGATGAAAAGTATCAGGGAAACCTATCAGCCCAAAGATGAAGTTCTGCTCAGCAGCTTGCAGGTATCGTTGGATAATTTGGAGAAGCTATATAGCAATATCTGTCAGGTGAACTGGCGTTTAAAGGTGTATAAGGATGAGGAAGGCCATTTGCTGTTCTGTACTAACGAGGCAGGTGATGATGGTTATATCAATATGGGTTATGAGGTCATCATGACCAGGATTCTGACCCGGATTACTGATGATATTTATCTGCGTGGTGGTTCACCGCCAAAATTTTTCTTTAATATGTCCACTATGTTCTTGGCGATTCTTCTGTAGTTGTCTACAGCTTCCCGACAAGCACTTTTCGCGGTTTACTGCCTTCCGCCGGGCCGATAATTCCTTCTCTTTCCATGGTTTCAATAATCCGGGCTGCCCGGTTGTAGCCGATACGGAATTTCCGCTGAATCAGCGAGGCGGAGGCTGTTTTTACCTCGCTCACAAAGGCTACGGCCTGGTCATAAAGCTCATCGTAATCTTCGTCTCCTTCGTCTTCATTGCCATTTGAATAGGAGGATTTTCCCCGTTCTTTTCGTGATTTGGAGAGTTCCTCTTCCTGCTTTTTCAACAGGTCGTCATCATATAATGGCTGTCCCTGTTTTTTGAGGAAATTGGTGATTTGACGGATTTCTTTATCGCTGAGGAAAGCACCGTGCAGACGGGTAAAATTCGAGGTTCCTGAACCGGGTTGCAGGAAGAGCATGTCGCCGTTGCCCAGCAGGTGCTCAGCTCCAAGGGAGTCAAGAATAGTGCGGGAATCTATCTTGGACGATACCCGGAAAGAAATTCGAGCCGGGAAGTTTGCTTTAATCAGGCCGGTGATGACATCAACCGATGGCCGCTGGGTGGCCAGGATCAAGTGGATGCCCGCTGCCCGAGCCATCTGGGCCAACCTGGTAATGGATTCCTCCACCTCCTTGGCGGCAATCATCATCAAATCGGCAAGTTCATCAATAACAATAACGATATAAGGTAATATTTCGGTCTGCAGGCCATCTTCTTTGTCATGTTGCCTGGCATTTTTCCTGGCCAGTCGGTTATAGCTGTTAATGTTCCTGGTGCCGGATTCTGACATCAGGGTGTAGCGGCGTTCCATCTCGTCAACCGCCCAGCGCAGGGCGGCAGCGGCCCGCTTGGGATTGGTAACCACCGGCAGGAGCAGGTTGGGAATATTGTCATAAACGGAAAGTTCAAGCATCTTTGGGTCCACCAGGATGAACCTGACCTGTTCGGGTGGAGCCTTGAAAAGAATACTGCAGATCATGCTGTTGATGGCCACGCTTTTTCCGGAACCGGTTGAACCGGCAATCAGCAGGTGTGGCATTTTGGTTAAATCAGCAACAAAAGGACTGCCGCTGATATCTTTTCCCAGAGCCAGTGGCAACGGTGATTTGGTATCCTGAAAAGCGGCGGAGGTGATCAGCTCCTTGAAGTAGACATTCTCCCGCTCAAGATTGGGTATTTCAATGCCAACCACAGATTTTCCCGGGATCGGGGCGACGATGCGAACCGATAAGGCGCTGAGAGCCAGGGCCAGATCATCTGCCAGGGAAGCAATTTTGCTCAACTTGGTTCCGGCGGCCGGTTTGAATTCAAACATGGTAACCACCGGCCCGGGAATAACCTCGGTTACCTCGCCTTCCACCCCATAGTCCAATAATTTTTTTTCCAGGATCTGGGAGCTCATAAAAAGGCTTTTTTTGTCATGGGAGACCTTTTTATCAGCGGGTGGATCATTCAGAATTGAAACCCGGGGCAGGCTGACTTTTCCTGATTCATGAAAGAAAGGTAAAACTTCCTGTTGCAGGATTTCGTCCTTTATGCCCTTGTTTTTTGCTTGCTTTTCAACCTTGATTAGTGGTTTTTTTGCGCGGCTCTTTTTCTTTTCGTCCGTGTCCTTTTTCTTCCCGAAAATATTTCCCATAAATTTGACCAGCATCAAGGTAGATCGGCTGAGAGTCATGATGGCCTGCAGAAAACCTTCAACGATAATGGTTACTAATTTAAACGGTGATATGTGGGTGGTGACAATAATGGCCAGGGAAAAGATGATCAGCATGATCAGGCAGGTGCCGACCATGTTCAGGTAAGAGAGAAAAAACTGTGACATCAGGTCTCCGAAGACCCCGCCGGTTTTGATCATGTGTTGGTGATATGCCAATGAAGGTTTGATGAGTGATGCCCAGATGGAGGTGCTGAGTAAAAGCAATAATGCGCCGGGATAACTGCTCCAGGGTGGAGACTTTTTAGTCGTCATCATGGCCAGGAAAACCCCGAGCAGATAGAGGGGGATAACCACCGAGGCCAGCCCGAATGGCTGAATCAACAGGTCAGCCAGTTTAGCTCCCAGGCGGCCGCCGAAATTACTGATCTGTTTTCCGGCGGTGGTTACCGTATTCCAGGAGGGATCATTCGGAGAATAAGAAGCCAGGCAAATGAGAATAAAAACAGCAAAGCCGAGAATCAGGATGCTGGTTATCTCACATTTCCATTCCTGGCGGTCCAGTCGAAGTCGTTTCAGCATGGCAGATATTTCTATGATAAAAAAGGTTAAAGGCTAAAGGCTAAAGGCTAAAGGCTGATTTAGATTAGGAAGTTGTCCGAGAATAGAAATTTTTTTCTAACAACGCAGAGTTAGGAAAAAAGGGCATTTTCGGACGGCCTCCTAGAGTTCAATGATGACCGGTAAAATAATCGGTTTGCGCTGTAAATGTCGTTTGAAAAATCTTTTCAGATTCTTGCGGACAATGGTTTTTATTTCAATCCAGTCACGGCGCTCGGAAGCGGGAATATTGTTTATACTGTCATTAATGACTTCCAGCGCTTCTGCCATTATTGCCTCTTTTTCCTCCTCAAAAAAAAGGCCCTTGGTGGTGATGTCCGGCCCGTAAATAATTTCCCCGGTTGATTCCTTGATTACCATGATTATCATTGCCACTCCATTGCGGGACAAATCTTTTCGGTCGTGGAGGATGACATCGGAAATATCACCGGTACCTTTGCCGTCAATGAGAATTTTTCCGGTTTCAATCGCACCGCTGTGGTAGATGCCGTCGGCATCCAGGGTGATAATATCACCATCATTGGCAATCAGAATATTATCTTTGGAAATTCCCTGCTCTTCTGCCAGTCTTGCATGTTGAAGCAGGTGGCGATATTCCCCATGGATGGGGATGAAAGTGTCCGGTTTGACCAGGTTCAGTAGCAGCCTTAATTCGTCACGATGGGCATGGCCGGAGGTGTGGGTATAGGCGATGGAATTGTATAAGACCCGGGCTCCACGCCGGTAGAGACGGTTAATCAGGTTGTTGATGGCTTTTTCATTCCCGGGGATAAAACGTGATGAAAAGATAATCGTATCGTCGGGGATGACCTGAAACCATTTATTGCCCCCCGAAGCCAGCAGTGAAAGGCCGGAAAGCGGTTCACCCTGGCTGCCGGTGGTGATGATCAGCAATTCTTCCGGTTTGTAATCACCGGTTTCCTGGATGTCAATCAGGGTGTCATCATCAATCTTCAGGTAGCCAAGTTCCCGGGCAACCATGACATTGCCGAGCAGGCTGCGGCCGTATAATGCCACTTTTCGTTGTTGCTGACAGGCCAGGTTGATGATTTCCCCGATGCGCAGCAGGTTGGATGAAAAAAGTGAAATAATGATTCTGCCGGGACAGGTGGGAAACAATGCCATCATGGCGTCTCTGACCTTCAGCTCCGGGTCTGAAAAACCATCCTGCTCGACGTTGGTGCTGTCCGAGAGCAGCAACCTGACACCATCGCGGCCGAGTCGGGCAAATTCGGCCAGGTCGGTGAAATCACTTCCCAATGGTGTATGATCGATTTTGAAATCTCCGGAATGGATAATGCTGCCTGCCGGAGTTTTGAGGTGCAGGGCGACACCATCAGGGATGGAGTGAATGACCCGGATAAACTCAACCGTAAAGTGTCTGGTTGTTATCTGTTCGCCGGGTTTGATGTTAATAAATTCTGTTGTTTGATCCAGGGAATACTCTTTCAATTTCTTTTTTATGAGACCAAGGGTGAAACGGGTAGCATAAATGGGGACTTTGAGCTGGGGAAGAATAAAAGGAAGGGCACCGATATGATCTTCATGCCCGTGGGTGATAATGATTCCTCTCACCCGGTCCTGGTTTTCCTGCAGATAGGTGGTGTCAGGTATCACCAGGTCTACTCCCAGCATATAAGGTTCAGGGAACATTAGTCCGCAGTCAATGATCAGTATTTCATCGCCGCATTCAATCGCCATCATGTTCATGCCGATTTCCCCGAGTCCTCCAAGGGGGATCAGCCGAACGGTATCGGAATCCAGAGGTAAAGTCATTTTTTTATTACTCATTTTTATTTAGCATGCTGTTTGAGATTCATCTGGTGAAGCAGATAGGATTCCACCAAGGGATCAAGCCCACCATCAAGAACCTGATTGACATTTCCGGTTTCAAAATCAGTCCGATGATCTTTGACCATCTGGTATGGATGGATGATATAGGAGCGAATCTGGCTGCCCCAGGCAATTTCTTTCTTGCTTCCCTCCACCTTATCCAATTCTTTCTGACGTGCGGCCATTTCTGCTTCGTAAAGACGGGCCTTGAGAATTTTCATCGCCATGGCCTTGTTTTTATGCTGTGAGCGTTCATTCTGACATTGAACCACAATGCCTGAGGGCAGGTGGGTAATGCGAACCGCGGAATCGGTTTTATTGACATGTTGTCCGCCGGCGCCGCTGGCCCGATAGGTGTCTATGCGTAAATCTTTGTCATTAATCTCAATCTTTATATCGTCATCGATTTCCGGACAGATAAAAACTGAGGCAAAAGATGTATGTCGGCGGTTGCCCGCGTCGAAAGGAGATATCCTCACCAGGCGGTGGATGCCGATTTCCGAGCGGAAATTACCATAGACATAATCCCCGCTGACGGTAAAGGTTACGCTTTTGATGCCGCCTTCATCCATCGGCAGGATATCAACGATTTCAGATTTCCAGCCCCGTTTTTCTGCCCAGCGCAGATACATCCTGAGCAGCATCTCGACCCAATCCTGGGCTTCGGTGCCCCCGGCGCCGGCATTGATGCTGACGATGGCATTTTTCCGGTCGTTTTCTTCCGCCATCATCTTTTCCAGCTCAATAATGGCCAGATTCTTACCCAGTTTTTCAAGCCGTTCTTTCAGCTCTGCTATTGACTCGGGATCTTCTTCCTCTTTCAGCAGCTCAACGAGTACGGTAATTTCTTCCAGTTCATTTTCAACCTGCTGCCAGCGTTCCAGCTCGTTATTGAGCGTTGTCCGCTCCTTCAGGATTGTGGTGGCCGCCTCTTGATCCTGCCAGAAATCTTCCTGGGCAACATTCCTTTCAATTTCTTCCAATTGCTGTTTAAGGCTTTCAAGATCAAAGATACCCCCGGTATCTTTCTACTTTCTGGGTCAGCTGTTTCATTGATTCAGTTATTTCCAGTGGTAAAACCATGCTAATTATCTCCTTATATATTTCTTCTGATCAGAATGATTCCAAGTCCCCCATAAAACACATGGGGCAAAAATGCCGCCGGCAAGGGTGAGAGGATGCCGGCTTTTCCCAGAGCCAGTGAAAAAGAGAGGACGAACCAGAATGAAAAACCAATAACCAGACTTATTCCTATGCTTCTGGCAAAGCCTCCACTACGTTTGGAACCCAGAGAAAAAGGTATCCCCAGCAGTGCCATTACCAGACAGGACAGGGGGAAAAAGAATTTATGGTACAATTGTACCTTGTACTCATTAACATTAACGCCGATATTTTTTACTTTATCAATATAGCGGTTTAACTCCCTGATATTCATTTCCTCAACCGCTTTTTGCGGAATAAGAAAATCTTCCGGTTTCTCGCTGATTGATAAGGCCGCGGACTGCTTTTGCTGAAACTTCTGCAGGGTTGAGTGCCCATTCTGGTAGATGAAATCCCGGATCGTCAGCTTTTTTGCTATCCAGTGGCCATTCCGGTAAACGAGTTGTTTGGCATCTATACGCTTTTTGAGCAGCGATGACTGATCCAGCCGATAAAGGGTTACTCCTTGAATGGCGTTCTTTCCGGGGTCCAGCTTATTGAAATGATAGATATTTCTTCCGCTTGTATACCATACGTCCTTGAGATTTAAAAGTTTCTTTTCCTGTTTATGTTTAACGAAAACTGTTTTAATGTGTCTGGCCCGGGCAAAAGTGGGAGGTACAACATATTCAGTGAGTGAGAAGGTGAAGAGGGAGAAAAAGACGCCGGCAATCAGCAGCGGCAGACTTAATTGGTATAAAGTGAAGCCGCAGGAGCGAAAGGCAATAATCTCATTGTTTTGCCCCATGCCGCCAAGGGTCAGCATGGTTGCCAATAACAAAGCCAGGGGAATGAACTGGGCGGCAAAAAAAGGTGTCTGGTTTGCCAGGTAAAGAAAGATGAACTTTATCTTGACCTGGTTTTCAATGAAGTCATCAAGGGTGCCAAAAAACTCAAGCAGAATATAGATCGCCAGCAGGGCCAGCAGGCTCAGGAGGAAAATCTGTATGAGTTCTTTCAGCAGATAACGTTGGTAAATTCGCATGGTATGGATGGTCAGTCAGAATTTATTTTTGCTTCCAGGTTTTTGTTCAAATTCCCGGGCAAAATCCTCAAAGGACCATAACAAAAAAAACCAGACAGAGCAATTTATAACCTGAGGCCATCCTTTTTGAAATGATTACATGAGTATTTATGGT
>DQWO01000150.1 GCA_011042595.1 Pseudomonadota bacterium | reverse complement strand
CGGATCCCGCTCAATTTTCTGCCGCAAATGTTGTATATGAACATCAATGGTCCGACTCCAGGAATAAAGGTTTTTCTTACCCCACAAAGCATGTCGCAGATCATCCCGGGACATGGTTTCACCAACATGCAGAGCCAGAAAGTATAATAAATCAAACTCTTTCTTGGTCAAAGAAATATCCCGATTCCCGAGCCATACCCGCCGGGCGGCATGATCAATTTTCAATTCCCCGCAACAAAGCCTGTCCGGCTGCGGTTCCACATGTTTTTCCCGACGGCGCAAACAGGCTTTGATCCTGGCTTCCAGCTCCATGAAAGCAAATGGTTTAACCAGGTAATCATCGGCACCACACTCGAAACCCAGCACTTTATCAGCCACCGAATCCCTGGCAGTCAGCATAATGATGGGAAAATCATGACCGGCAGCCTTCATTTTCCGGCAAAGCTGGAGGCCATCATAGTCAGGCAAGCACAAATCAAGGATGAGCAAATCCGGGGATTCGTGCAGAAGAAGTTGAACCGCTTCCTCTCCATTTCCAGCGGTGACCACAGCAAAACCTGCCAAAACTAAATTACCCCGCAACACGGTCACAATATCCGGATCATCGTCAACCAGCATGATGGTTTTCTTTACCATAATCACCCCCGCATAGTCTCTTCATCTTCAGGATCTGGTTTGTCTAGTGGCAGAATAACCGTAAACCTGATCTCAGCCGCAACCGAGCTTACCTCCAGGCGACCGCCATGGGCCTGCACCAGCCCTCTAGCTATAGCTAAGCCCAGACCGACCCCCCGCATCCCGGTTTCCTGCCGGGTTTCATAGCGAAAAAAAATGGATTTCAACTCATGTGCGGGAATTTGTTCGCCCTGATTAAGCATCGAAATGGATATCTCATCGGCACCCACTTTCATTTCCAGAGTAATGATACCGCCAACCGGGGAAAATTTAACCGCATTATGAAGCAGGTTAATAAAAACCTGATTCATCCGTCGGTAATCAAGGGAGATGATTTTCTCCTGTACTCCATCTTTATCAATAGTTACTTCTTTTTCCCTGGCCATCCCCTGAAAAAGCTGCACCACCTCATCCAGCAATTCTTTGACATTGACCTCCTCCATATCAAGATCAACCTTATCAAGTTCAATGCGGGCCAAATCAATGAGGTTATTGACCATAACCACCAGGCTGGCAATATTTTTATCCAAAATCTGTAGAAAAACAACCTGTTCCCGGTCAGTAACCGTTTTCAGTAAATAATCAACCCCACCACGGATAGCGGTCAAAGGGGTCCGTAATTCATGGGAGACATTGGCCAGGAAATGGGTCTTACGTTCATCTTGCTGCTCAAGCAGGAGGTTGACTTCCCGCAGTTCCTTATTCGTTTTACGTAATTCAGCTGTCGCCCGGGCTATTTTTCCTTCCATTTTAAGCTGGCTTTCACGCACTGTGACAGCCATCTGGGCAAAGCTACGCTCCAAATCACCAATTTCATCCTGGCGTGATGAAATTGGCACCGGGTAATTTACATCCGTTTCAAAACGCTGTATCCGACGGCCAAGAAATCTCAGGGGTCTGATTGCCAGAAGATGATTCATATAAAAAAGGGCAAGAACGGTAAACAGGATAATGCACGCAGCGGCAGTAATAAAAGAATATTTGAGCGAAATGATTTTGCGTTCCACCTCACAGTTGGGGATGATAATACTGATACAACCCCTGAGAGTACCAAGTTCATAACCCTGATACTGGTGGCAAGAAAGGCAGGCAGATTCAATGTAAAGGGGGGTAATCAGGCGAAAAACCTGACGTCCTCCAAGTTTCTGTCGGACGATATATTCTTTGACCTTGCGCTGGCGAAAAAGATCAAGTGCCAACCGTTCCGTTCCATCCGGAGCATTGGCTGGATTAATCAGCATGGTACTGGTTAAGCGAAAACTGTAGAGCCCCATCTGATCAGCGTATTCGGAAAGCTCCCTGGTAACCATGGCCGGATTGCGGAGCAGGTACTCTCTGGAACTGTTACGATCCTGAATGCTACCACGAGCAAGATAGGGATTTACCTTTAATCCACCCTTTTTTTCCACATAAACACCACCCATATCAGCCAGCCAACTGCGGGTCAACAGTACCTGCTGGCAGAGAATATGAGCCTGTTTATCCACCTGGCTGATGATAAAGTCTTTTTCCTGTTGATAAAAATAAAAAAAGACCCCAGCCAGCACTACCGTCAATAAGCAGGTAATACCGAAGAGAAATCTGAAGCTCAAATAATGATAAAACTTTTTTTTCTTTTTCAACAAATCTCCACTTCAACCTTTTTCTGCTTAAATATCCATTGAACATCAGCTTTTTGCTGATCGCTGAGGGCTGAAAGCATTTATCTGAAAATGCTGTTTTCCGGTGCAAATACCAAATTCAAGTACTAGCAAATCTACGCTTCACCGTCAAGCGACCTGCAATGGTGGGGCAGACTACTCCTTCACTGCATTGTAATGCCAAAATTTTTTTACAGAAAATTTACATTATTTTACCTCCAGTTTACATATCGTTGCCCTATATTATAGAAAGGGAGAAAGGTCATCCGGATAACTATTTTTTATATTTTCAACCCTGCGAAAACAAGAAAAACAGATGATCCGGCTGAAAAACAATCATCGCAGAAAGCAAAGGAGGTGAACAGTTGATGGATGAAAAAAAAGAAAAAACCAGTGAAGAGCTGAGCCGTCGCGACTTCCTGGCCAACACCGCCATGACCCTGGGGCTGGTGGGCAGCCTCGGTGCCGGAGCTGTTTACAGCGTCAAGTACCTAGTCCCGGCCAAGAAAAAGGCCAAGTTCATCGACGTGCTGATGGGCAACCTTAAGGAGCTGCCAGCTGGGTCCGCCAGGGAATTCATTGACGGCCAGGGGAAAAAAGCGCTGCTGGTCAACAACGGCCAGGAGATCAAGGCATTCTCCAAAATCTGCACCCACCTGGGCTGTGAGGTGGAATGGCACGCGGAAAAAAAGGAGTTTTACTGCCCCTGCCACGAAGGGTTTTTTGACGCCAACGGCAAGAACATCGCCGGACCTCCCCCTCGTCCCCTGGACGAGTATAAAGTGACGGTGAAAGACGATAACATTTTTGTCGCCCTGAAAGAGGTGTAATGATGGAAGAAGTCAAAAAAGAAACCGGATGGATAGATAAATCACTGCCGGTGGACTGGGGAAAAGTCAAGGAGGAGGCCATCGGCGAAATCCTGCCCCAGCACATGAAACTGTGGTGGTATTGCCTGGGCGGCGTCCCGGCCTTGATGTTCATGCTGTTGGTTGGCACCGGCATGCTGCTGGCCTTCTACTACGTTCCTCATCCTGATAAAGCTTACGAAAGCGTTGCCCATATTACCAATGATATTCCCTATGGCTGGTGGCTGCGATCCCTGCATCGCTGGGGAGCTGAAATAATGGTGGTTACTGTTTCCCTCCATGCCATCCGGGTGTTTGCCACCGGTGCCTATCGACACCCCCGGGAAGTCTGCTGGATCAGCGGCGCTCTGCTGCTGCTGCTGACCTTCGGTCTCGGTTTCACCGGCTATTCCCTGGTCTATACCCAGCAGTCATACTGGGCGATGACCATCGGTACTGGAATCGCCGGCAAAACACCCATTATCGGTTCTTTTATTTCTCGCTTTATGATGGGCGGCGAGGCCATCGGCCCTGACACCCTAAACCGTTTTTTCATCATCCACGCGGCAATTCTGCCAGTGCTGCTTTTCTTGCTGATCATCTTCCACATCATCGTCATCCGGCTGCACGGGGTGGCGGAACATGTGGTCGGCATGCAACGCGAAATCGTCCGAGGCCTTTCCCGCGGCGACGAATAACAGAGAAAGGAGGTAAATGATTTATGAGTGCACCACAAACACCCAAAGAACAGGAAGGATATAAATTTTTTCCTGACCATGTTTTGACCGAAATTAATATCGGCCTTTTCATCCTCTTTCTCTGCACTATTCTGGCCATTGTCCTGCCGGTGGAGATGACCGAAAAGGCTAATCCCCTGATCACGCCGGAGCATATCAAACCAGAGTGGTACTTCTTCCCCATGTACAAGTGGATCAAACTGACCCCGGAAGCGGTGGGAATCTTTTTCCCCATGGTTGTTATCGGCATCTTCATTTTCTGGCCTTTTATCGACAGCTGGATCACTAAAATCACCAAGAGTAAAACTCTGCCGGTAATTATCGGCATTATCGGCATGGTCATCGTCACTTCACTGATGATTATCGAAGCCATACCCTGAGGATTAACAATCTAAAGATACCCAAACTTATTAACATAAGGAGAAAGAAACCATGGATGTTAAAGCAAAAAAATGGCTGGTTTTCATCATGTGCATTTTCTTTATGGCTGCCCTTTTCCTGGTGGCCCGCCATGAATCGGACCGCTTCGCCAGCAAAATGGGGCTGGAAACCCATAAGATTCACGTGAGTGATGCCAGCAAACCCTGTCTGGAATGTCATAAACGTAAAGGGGTGGCCCCCAACATGATCGAACAGTGGGAAAACAGCGAACACGCCGCCAAGGGCATTGACTGTACACAGTGCCACGCGGCAGAAAAGGGGGATTTTGATGCCTTCACCTGCCCGGAATCAAATATTCTCGTTGCCCAATTCCCCACCCCCAAGGACTGCGCCAAATGCCATAAGGAAGAGGTCCAGGAATTTACCGAAAGCAAACATGCCTTTCCCTTCTGGCTTTATGCCAATGCTGACCGGGCGGTTTTTGAACCCATCGTCGGCACCCACCATGGATGCGAAGAATGTCACCAGATTACCAACTTCTGGCCTGACGGCAGCGTCGGAGAATGTGACGCCTGCCATCCGAAACATACGTTCAGCATCGCCGTCGCCCGCCAGCCCGAAACATGTGGCGAATGTCATGTGGGACCCGACCATCCGCATATCGAGCTCTATATCGAGTCGAAACACGGCAATATCTTCAAGGCTAACCAGAGCAAGATGGACCTGAGCTTCAAGAGCTCAGATGAAAAACCAATCCCCATCGAAGTTCCGGTTTGCACCACTTGTCATATGGATGCCGTACCCGGCGTCAAAGGCACCCATAACGTCAGTGCCCGCCTGGCCTGGGAATCACAAGCTCCCTGGAGTTACCGCACCGTCTGGTTTGATGAAAAACTGGGCGACTGGCAGGCCAAACGTAAACGGATGGAAGGAGTCTGTCTCAACTGTCACGGCAAGAGCTTCGTCGATATGTATTTATTGCAAGCCGACTTAGTCAACCTGCAGTACAACGAAATTCGTCGGTCTTTCGTCTACTGGAATAAAAAGTATACCAAAGAAGGTATTGTCGATCGCATCAAGCTGGACGATAAATTTTATTCAAACCCAGTTATCAACGGCTGGGATGAAAAACCCGAACACCTGATGTACAATGCCTGGCATCATGAAGGCCGTCGCTTCCGCCATGGCGCCGAGATGATGGGCGCCGATTACACCAACTGGCACGGCCTCTGGGAACTCCAGCATGACCTGATGGAAATGATCGAATACGGCGCCAACCATGGTGATGCAGAAGCCAAAGCAATCGCTGACAACAATAGCCCGACCAAATTCATGACCTATAAGATCTATGACATCCCCGGCAACGAGTGGGGCATCGGCACCGAAAAAAACCGCATACCTGTACTCTACAAGATCATCCCCGACTACTGGGAAAAGGTCAAAGCAAATGTTGAGGAAGCGGTCAACCAGGGTCTTTTGAGTAAAGAACAGTGGACCATATGGATGGAGCGCTACAACAACAAAGATCACTACCTGGGCACCAAGTATCCACCGCATGCGGTCTTTGAAGCCTACAAGGCCCGCAACAAGAAGGATTTGGGTGAATTAAAAAAGCAGGCAATTAAACTGAAACTGCCTTCACCGGCACCTTATACAGAAATCCATTAACCTTTTAAAGTTAGCCCCAGTGGCGGAGGCAATTTCATGCCTCCGCCACTGCCATACCTAATCGAGAATTATTTCATGAAAAAACAGATCAGTTTACTTTTTCTTTTCCTGGCAATAATCATCCTGAACCTGCCGGGCAAAGTAATGGCCGCAAAACAAAAAGTCCTGGCCGCCATCAATGGCCAGGCAATCACCAGCAGCGACTTTCAAAATTATCTGAAACTTTTTGATAACGACCCCAGATTCCGGCCAGATACTGCTGAAGCCAGGAAAAAATTACTTGAACACCTGATCGATCGAACCATTCTTTTGCAATATGCCAAAGAGCATGGCTACCTCAAGCTGAAGGAACTCCAGAAGCACAAAAGTCTCAACCAGCAGGAAAAGGATACTATCATCCTGCGCCAGTTGCTGACCGACAAAATATCCAATCAGGTTAATTGTTCCGAGGATGAAATCAAAACCTATCAAAAGGCCCATCCTCAGCTCAGCGCCAAGCTGGCGAAAGAAAGGTTAACCAGTCAAAAACAGCAGGCACTTTTTAAAACATTTATGGACCAGCTGAAAAAAGAGCATACCATTATTATCCATTGAGACGCATAAAGAAATCTCGTTCTTTGGCATTTCAAAAAGCATAAATCGACTCTGTATTCATTCATATATACCAACAATAAATTCTGCCTGATCCCACGTAGCTGTCAGCACGAACCACCCATTATCTCATAGCCAATCCCAAAGTAGCCGTAACTTACTCAAGACTGAAAAGTATAAAACAAAATCATTACAAAGTTTCATCTCCTCGTCATTATACAATATACAAAAAAACGGATAGTGGAAAGAACCGGGATTAACCTAGGAGGAATGTATTATGACCGACAAAAAAATTACCAGACGACACTTTCTCGGGACCATGGCGGCCGGCACGGCCACCGTGGCCCTCCTCCCCTCCCTGGCCGCCTGCAGCGGTAAACTGAAAAAGGGTGAATTCGTCGGCAAGCGACTCCATGAGGCCGGCGAAGAAGCCTACCGCCAGGCTTTTGCTTTCGACAAAATCGTCAGGACCAGCTGTGCCGGCAACTGCACCCAGGCCTGTGGCTGGAAGACTTTTGTCAAAGGCGACAAGTATATCGTCGCCAATGAACCGGCCGGCGACTATGATCGTTTTGACCCGGTCCTGGGTACCTCGTACAACCCCAGGGGATGCATGCGGGGTGCCAGCTACCTGAAATACGTCAACAGCCCGGTACGCCTGAAACACCCCCTGATCCGGGTCGGCAAACGGGGGGAAGGTAAATTCCGTCGGGCTTCCTGGGATGAGGCCATGAACCTGATTACCACCGGGATGACCGACATCGCCCGTAAAGATGGTTCCGACGCCATCGCCTTTTTCTCACCGATTCCCGCCTTCAACTATGTTTCCGCCGGGGCCGGCTATAGGCTCTGCAAATTGATGGGCGCCGCCGGGCCTTTGAGTTTCTACGACTGGTATTGCGACCTGCCCCCGGGCGAACCAATGACCTGGGCTTTCCAGACCGATGAATGTGAAGAGGCTGACTGGATCAATGCCAAACTTTTAATCTTCTGGGGCGCCAACGTCGCCGAATCACGGATGGCCGCCGCCCATCACCTGGCTGAAGCCCGCTACCGGGGGACAAAAATTATCAACATCTTCACCGACTACAATGCCACCTCCAGGATGGGGGATGTTTTCATCTCTCCCAAACCGGGCACCGATGCCGCTCTGGTCATGGGCCTGATCAAAATCATGCTTGACAACCGCTGGTATGAAGAAAACTATATCAAAACTTTCACCGATCTGCCTTTTCTGGTGCGCTCTGACAATAAGAAATTCCTGCGGGAAGCGGATGTTGTCAAAAACGGCAGTCCCTTTAAACTCTACATCTGGGATCAGAACAACAACCAACCGGTGCTGGCTCCGGGAACCCTGGGAGACAATCGGGACACCCTGGAGCTGTCCCGGTTCAACCTGAATCCTGACCTGAAAGCCAACGGTACCGTAACCCTGGCCAACGGCCAGCAAATCAGGGTTGAAACCGTATTCAATAAGCTTAAAAACGAGGTTAAGGCCTACACGCCCCAACAGGTAAACAAGATTACCGGGGTTGGAGCCCAGGCCCTGAAATCGCTGGCCCACGACCTGCATACGATCAAACCTGCCATGATTGTTGAAGGCGGCGGCGCCAACCACTGGTTCAACAATGACATCAACAATCGCTCCATGATCCTGTTAATGGCATTAACCGGCAACGTCGGCAAAACCGGCGGCGGATTCAACCAGTATACCGGCCAATACAAAGTCTGGCTCAGCGGCCTAGGGAAATATGGCATGATCTTAAAGGCCAGGCCCCAGAATGGCACTCTTTTTGTCTGGTCCCACTACGACGCCCAGCTCTGGCGCCTGGGGAAAACCTACCCTGAGCTGGTCAAGGCGATTGAAAACGGCACCCTTAAAAAGCTCCCCAACGGTTCTCCGGTAAGTACCAAAAAAGAAGATGGCTGGGCTTATAATTATTACCTGTTGATTAAATCCCTGGCCAATAAGTGGATGCCGGTCTACCCGAAGCCTCCAAAAAGGCCCAAAGCCATGATCATCTGGCGGGGAAATTTTCTCAACCAGGGAAAAAGCGGCCATCGCACAAAAGAATGGTTTGCCGACGATCAGCTGTTGGAATTTGTGGTAAATATTGACTTTAGGGTAAACTCCACCGCTCTCTACTCTGATATTATCCTGCCGACTGCCACCTGGTATGAAAAATTCGATCTGGAGACCACTCCCATGCACCCCTACCTGCAGGGACAAAGTGCCTGCATCAAACCCCTCTATGAAGCCCGTACGGATTTTGACATTTTCAAGGATATGAGCTCCCGGCTACAGAGCCGGGCTCGGAAAATGGTTGCCGAAGGCAGCTGGAACGGTAAATGGCAGGATGATGAGAAAAAACAGCTTATTGATTTCACCACTCTCTATGACAAGTTCACCGCCAACGGCAAACTGGATACCGATGTCAAGGCGGCCAAATTCATTTTGGCAAAAAGTCCGATTATGTATCCCAATCCGGATGAATACCGGGCCAAACGCCAGGCCTTTGCCCCTGAAATTCAAAATCTCATTGAAAACAAGCTCTTTGCCGGCAATGTTTCAGGCTATCTGGACGGAATTATTGAGCTCATCAAGACCGGTCCGCTGCCCTTCCCGGCAGCCCAGTACAAACGACCGCTGGTACCATTCAGTGAAAATATAGAGCAAAAAGTTCCCTGGCCCGGGGGCGGCAAGCTGGCAAAAGAAAAGATTGAGGTTGCTCCCGGAGTGAAAATGCCCAGGCTCTATGCCAAAAAATTCCTCGGCATGATCTCTCCCAAAACCCTCTCAGGACGACAACAGTTTTATATCGATCATTCATATTTTCTGGATTTGCACAACGAACTGCCAATCTACCAGGAACCGGAACATGACCTGTTGCCGGATGGAAAAACCCCGGCGCCGCTCAAATTCAACTCTCCCCACGGCCGCTGGGGCACCCACTCCACTTTCCGGGATGTGGATGTTCTACTCCGCCTGCAGCGGGGAGAAGTTATCATTATGATGGCAACCAAAGATGCCCGATCACGGAACCTTAGCGATGGTGATGTAGTTCAGGTGTTCAATCAGTATGGCCGCATGGTCTGCAAGGTCAAAGTCTCGCCCGGCATTCGTGACGGCGAAGTCAGGGTGGAAAACGGCGGTGAGATGTTTACCTGTCGCGAAGGCTGGTTTAATCTCATCACCCCCATTCGCCCAAAACCAACCCAATCGGTAAAATACCCGGAAGAAAAAGGAGCTCCGTCTTACCATCTGAAATATGGCTGGAATTTCTGGGGCGTCACTGGCAATGAATGTGACACCTCGGTTGAAGTCAAGAAAATCTAATGCGGGAACATACCCCGCAACCCAAACGGGTCTTTCCGGCCCGCAAATAAGTACCCTTATCAGAACATTTTCTTGTTTTTCAAACCAGAAAATGACCTGCAAGGTACTAAAAAGATTGGAATATAGGAGGATATCATGTGGGGAATGGTAGTTGATCTCAATAAATGTTTAGGTTGCCAATCCTGCACTGTCGCCTGCAAAATGTTGTGGAGCGACCGGGACGGCGCTGACCACATGTGGTTTACCATGGTCGAAACCCGGCCGGGCAGCGGCTACCCGAAAAACTGGGAGAACAAGTCTATCAAAGGGCAACCGATGGCCAAAAGTGATTACGAAACGGTGCCCAGATTT
>DQWO01000084.1 GCA_011042595.1 Pseudomonadota bacterium | reverse complement strand
GTTCAGCTCGGGATCAAAGGCGTGGAACTTTGCCCCACAGATCGTCATGCCGATTTTTGACGCCCGCACCTGGGCCGCGCTCCGGGTCAGTAAAGCCGACCGGAAAATCATCCTGACCCAGTATGAGAAGACCATTCAGACGGCCTTCAGGGAGGTGGCTGATGCCCTGGCCGTGCAAGGCACAATCGAACAACAGGTCTCAGCGCAACAGGCACTCGTGGATGCGGTCGCAAAAACCTACCGCCTTTCCACAAAACGTTATACAACGGGGATTGACAGCTACCTGAGCGTCCTTGATGCGCAACGATCACTCTTTGCGGCGCAGCAGGGGCTTATCTCGCTCCATCTGGCCAGACTTGCCAACCAGGTGAGGCTTTACGCGGTACTGGGTGGTGGGGTTGACAGGTAATTTGTAGCCGGGGAATCCTGATTGCCATGCAAACCATGTCGTCTATTTTTGTTCTGGCCGGTATTGCCGCGACCTCCTTTACCCTGGCCCTGTCCGGAGCACTGATGCCAGGACCGCTCCTGACCGTAACCGTGGCTGAAGCGGCCCGGCGGGGCGCCCGGGCCGGCCCCTTGGTCATCACCGGTCATGCCATTCTCGAGCTCCTCCTGGTGGTGGCTGTTATCAAAGGGCTGGGACCGAGTCTCCAGGCTCCGCCGGTAATTGGCACCATCTCCCTCCTGGGCGGAATGATATTGCTGGTCATGGGGGTGGACATGGTGCGCAAGGCCTCCACTCTGTCCCTGCGGCAGGAGACTGATCCGGACTGTCAGAAAAGATTGGGCCATCCGGTAATTCTTGGATTTGTCGGTAGTCTTGCCAATCCCTACTGGACCATCTGGTGGGTGACCATCGGTCTTGGCTACATGACTACAGCCAAACAATTTGGAGTTCCCGGACTTGCGGCCTTCTTTTTCGGGCATATCGCAGCAGATTATGGCTGGTATATCCTGGTCGCCCTCGGGATCGCTCGAGGTAAAACCGTTGTCTCCGAAAAAGGCTACAGGATAATGATCCGGGGCTGCGGAATCTTTCTTGTGTGCTTTGGCGTTTGGTTCCTGGTCGCTGCGTTTCAACATCTTGGCAGCGAAACAGTGTAGAAATTTTGCCCTGACCGTGAAATGAAAAAACGAAATGGGGCTCGGAAAAAAGATCCTGTCAACGAGGGAAATGAAAAGGGCCAGGAGATATGAAACATTCGGGAAAACCCGGGCGAGATACCAGAAAACGTATTCTCGATGCGGCAGAGTATCTTTTCTCTCATAACGGCTTTCACCGCACCTCCATAAAGCAACTGGCATCTGAAGCGAAGGTGAACCTGGCAGCGATCAATTACCACTTCGGATCCAAAATGGCCTTAATCGAAAAGGTCATTGAACGTCAACTGCGGCCGATTAATCAGCAGCGCGTGGAAAGATTGGCAGCGATCCGGCAAACCGCTGCCCGTAAAGGCTGCAGACCTCTTGCCGAAGATCTGCTGCATGCCTTTATTGAACCGGCATTTACGATAAACACTCAGATGCAGGAAAGAAGATACCTCCTGGCGCTGGCAGGACGCGCCTTTTCCGAAACGGACACCGCTATCAGAACAATTTTCATCAACCAGTTCAAACCGCCCTTTATGTTATTGTTTCAAGCCATGAGAGAAGCTCTTCCCGACCTGCCGGAGGATGTGCTCTTGTGGCGGCTTCATTTCGCCATCGGCGCCATGACCCATTGCATGCGACTGTGCAGCGTCGACTCGCCGTCCGCTGATCTTTGCCCGCAGGCAGACGACAGCGAAACTCAGGTCAAGATGCTCATGGAATTTGTCACCAGGGGCATCTGCACCCCTTATCAGCCTGTTGAAAAACGTAGCAAGCGAAGATGAGGCAAGGAATAATCCGGCGAAAAAGCGCAGTTTATACTGGTAGTACATGAGCATTTTAAGGCCGGCTCCCAGGCGATCCTCTATCGAGGTGCTGGTTTCGATGTGAGCTGGCAGCAAACTCTGGCGTTGATCATCATTGGTAGCATATTTTTTGCCGCCGTACTACTGCGTTTTCGTAAAAGTATCAGCCAACTGGTGTAATTGACGGGGAATAACTGATTATGGAGTTCTCGTGAAAAATCATTTCTGTTTCATCACTATGGTTATATATTTGCTATTGTTTGCTGGAACAGCCTGTGGAGCAGATCCTCCCCGGTGCAAGACTTATCAGCCGACAGGCATTGAACGTACAACCTGGCGTTTTGAAATCGATAATGATGTGTTATTCGACAAAGATAACCAGATTTCCAGTGGCTGGTCGCTACAGAAACACTCGGCAGTAGCCAAAAGCTGGGAGGATCTGGAAGACCTGCCAAAATTTATCCGCCAGTGGGGCGCGGCTCTGCCGACCCTGACGGATGAAGGGTTGCGCTATCGAGCCGGAATCGCAGTTGGCCAGATTATTCAGACCCCTGATGATGATTCACGCCGGGATTTCAACAAGGATGACGTGCCATACGCAGGAGCACTGACCGCGCAGGCCAGCTGGTACGCCTTTAATGATGATGAATTTCGCGGATTCGAGCTTACGCTCGGGGTGGTAGGTTCTCCCTCGCTGGCAGAACAAACCCAGAAATTAGCCCATACGATCACCGGCAACGACGAGCCCAAAGGCTGGGATCATCAGCTGAAAACAGAACCGGTGCTCAACCTCAATTATATGCGCAAACAAAAGGTCTGGCGGCGGGGCAACCCGGCAGATTGGGCCGCCGATGTCAGCGTGGATGGTCATGCGGGAATAGGCAACATGTTTACCCAGGCCAGCGTCGCCCTGGAATGTCGCTGGGGGTATAATATGCCCCGGGGTTTCGCCTCCGTGCCCGATCCCATCGGTTTGAGTATCCATTACATAGCCGCACTGACACCGGCAAATCCTCAGGCTGGATCGTTCTACGCCACTCTGGTACTATCCGGCAGTGCCGTTGTCCACAATATCTTTCTGGATGGAAACACTTTTCGCGACAGCCACAGTGTCGATAAAGAACCACTGGTTGGTCTGGCGGTCGCCGGGCTTCACTATGAGAGGGAAAACTGGGGAATCCATTTCAACGTAGTGGCATCTACTGACGATGTGGATACGGACGATGCCCCGGATGCCGAAGGTCATGAGCGGCTGGGATCTATCACTGTCGAGTGGAGATTTTAAACCACCATGAAGCACTTTTTACCGCGCACCATTATTATCCTCGGACTGGTCTCGTTTTTAAATGATACCGCCAGCGAAATGATCACCCCGCTGCTGCCACTGTTTTTGACCACCACCCTGGGAACCGGTGCTGCCATCTTTCAGGAGTAAGGCACTAATAAAGAAGGATAAGATGATGCAACCTGATTCCTTACGTTATGTCCACTGCCTGAAAGTATTGAAACAGTCGCCACTGTTTGGTGGTTTAGAGGATATCGTCTTGCGGGATATGCTGCGGATATTCCATTACGAGACTTATATTAAAGGTGAAACCGCCATTTCACCGGAACAAGCTTCAGACAGTCTATATATCATCATCAGTGGCCGCGCCAAGGTTTCCGTTTACAACCCGGACAGTGGACGAGAGCATATTCTGTTTCTGCTCGGCCCGGGCGATGGCTTCGATCTCATCAGTTTGCTGGACGGTGACTGGCATGATGCCGTGGCCACAGCCCTTGATGATATGGAGATCCTCTCCACTACTGTTCAGAAGGCCAGGGAGTGGCTGAATCAGCACCCGGATTTCAATCGGGCTTTTCTGCCCTATCTGGGGCGGCAAATGCACGGGCTGGCAAATCAGGTTGCCGACCTGTCTCTCTATGATACTGAGGCGCGGTTGGCACGGCTCATCTTGCGACACCTGGTGCCCGACAAATTGCCCCAGGCAGTGTCACTTATCAACGATTTGTCTCAGGAAACCATAGCTTCCATGATTGGTTCCGTGCGGGTGGTTGTCACCCGGCACTTGTCGAAATGGAAGCAGAAAAAAGTCATATCCAGCCGACATGGGCACTGGACGTTGCTGGATCTCCAGGCGCTGTTGGAGAAGGCAGAACAGTAAATTGGAGATCTCACTCAAGATAGGCTACATCTTTCTTCTCTTTTTTTATTTATTGTGACCTGGGTTACATTGTTCTGTGTTTGTCCCGAGTATTATCTCCAAGTATCATCTCCAGGGAGGGATATTCAGTTTCCCTTGCGGGGGGTGAAAAACACAACCATTAACAAAACGGAGGTAAACAGCCATGTTACAGGAGATGAAGCAGCAACTCATTGTGAGCATTAAGAAAGCCAGGAAGAGCGGTGAACTGACGGCAGGCCAGGTGTATGATATCACCCGCAAAGGGGTTTCACAGACTGCAGAAAAATTGAAGTCAGGAACAAAAGATCTGCGGGAAATTACAAAAGAAGCGGTAACGACTTCGGTTCAGTCGCTGGTGGAGGCTGGTGAGGTCAGTCAGGAAAAAATCTCTGCCGCACTGCACGGTGCAGTCGACGGCGTAAAACAAGCCGAATCCAAAATGTTGGATGCCAGTTATGAGGAATTCAATCAGGCCAAGAAACGATTGGAAAATGAGAAGGAAAAACTGGCCGAAGGGCTGCGTACTGCAATGGATGGAGCCAAGGACGCCGCCGGCAATTTCACCGGAGAGGTGAAAGACGGCATCGAGACCGCACTGACCGATGCCAAGCTCAAGAGTGCGGAGCTGCTCGGCCTCACCCGGGATACGGTTAAAGCGGCGGTTCGCAAGGCAATTGATACCGGATCGAATATAGAAGAAACGGTGGTGGATATCACCCGGGCCGCGACTGCAAAGGCTTTGGAAGAAACGCGCTTCAGCGCGGAGCGGGCGCGCAAGGTGTCCGAATCGGTGCTTTCGGGGGCGGTGGAAGCGGCCGAAGAGCTGGGTGTCAAGGTCAAGGAGACCGCGAGTGCAGCTGCCGAGGGTGTCCGTCAGGGACTGGGAAACAGCGTAGATTTCACCCGCGGAAACATTGCCAAAGCGAGTGGGGGCGTAAAGGAATTTGCCGCCAGGGATCTGGAGCAGACCAAGGAAGATCTGGAAGCAGTTGGTGACTTGTTTATCGAGACATTGCATAAGGTAGCCGATAGCTCCGGCGAAGCGGCCAGGAATATTTTAAACGAGTTGGCGGACGATGCGAAAAAGGCCGGTTCCAGCCTGCGCGAGAAGGCGTTTGCGGCCTCTAAAACGGTAGCGGAGCGCCTAAAAGAACTGGGTAGTGAAACTGTGCATAGAACCGGAGAAGTCAGCGGCAAGGCGGCTCACGCTTTGGGAGAAGAGGTGAAAGAATTGAGTGAACGGATGCTGGCCGTGGCCAAGGGTGCTGCTACCGGCATGTGGACAGGTGCAAAAACATCCTTTAAAAAAGGTATAAATAAGGAAAAAAATCATGAATAAGATAATCATTGCAACTATTCTTATACTTATCCTGGGTGTGGGCCTGCCTGCTGTACAGGTTCTGGCTGCCCCTGAATCCGGAGCTCAAACCACCCAGGAAAATGCCGAACAGGGTTGGCACGAAGCGCTGAAAACCCAGGTTGCATTGGCCAGGGCCAAAGTATCAATGCTCAAAGCTCGTACCGAGCTTTGGTTGGAGCGGAACAAGACAGCGGCACTGTATTCGCTGGATGAGGCCCGTACTAATCTGGATGAAGCTATGCGCTCTGCAGACCAGGTAACACGAGCCCGTATAGCGGAGTTGAAACTGCAGGTTGAACAGGCCAGGAAGCTGCTACAGGAAAAGGGCCAGAAAGCTGAGGATAAATTGCACATCATAGCAGACCGCAGTGAGTCGGCCCTGAATGCCGCCCTGGCTCAGGTCCAGACCAGGGGAGCAGCCCTCAAAGATGAGATGAGCACCCGTTATGCCTTGGCACAGGCCAAGGCAGCGGCACTGAATGCCCGGATAGCCTTGGAAATTGATAAATCTCCAGAGAAGGCGAAACAGGCTTTGCAGGATGTTGATCACTATCTGCAGCAGGCAAAGGATAGAGCCGGCAAGATAACGGCTGAGAAAATAACTCAATTGCAGGGCCAGGTTCAGTCCGCGCTGCAGACCGTTCGTGAAGGATCTGATAAGGCCAAATCCCGTATCAGTGCTTTGGTGATGTCCATGGAAGAACGCATTCAAGCTTACGGAAAGACGGCCGAGGAAAGTGCGGAAGCAAAACTGCTACAGAAGCGCTATAGGCAACTGGAAGCAAAGGCCGCCTTGCTGAAAGCCAGCCTGGCCGCGAAAGCCGATGCTACCGGGAAACAGGCTACCACCTATCTGGATGAATCCAAGGCCTGGTACAATAGCCTGAAATCACGGACTTCACAGCGTTGGAACAAGGAACTTACAGAGATGTCGGCGCAGATTGATGCAGCAAAACAAGCCGTGGCACGTAAAGACAAGCAGGCACGTGCCAAGCTCAAGGATCTGTTGGCACGTGCGTCAGCAATGTTTAAGGATGAAAAACCAGGCAAATAAACTTATAGCAAAAATGCCGACGGGGACTGAAGATCTTCGTCGGCATTTTTTGGATCAACGAGGACCAAACTGAGGTCAAATAAATACCCATGAAAATCATTGGAAATCAACCATCTGGAATTCCAGGGTGAAAACAATGACAGAAGATTCGACACCATTTAATCGTGCTGATGCACGAATCGGTATTGCTCTGGGTAGCGGTTCGGCACGCGGGTTGGCTCATTTTGGTGTTATCCGGGCATTAGTAGAGGTTGGTATCAAGGTGGATATTATTGCCGGCACCAGCATCGGCGCCCTGATCGGGGCGATTTATGCTGCTGGAAAACTGGATGAGCTGGAAACGACTTTCCAGGCCTTTGACTGGAAAAAAACAGTTTCCTTTTTCGACGTTGTTTTTCCCAAGTCAGGTCTGATCGATGGAGCCAAGGTCAGTGAATTGGTGCGTACCCATATTCATACCCATACCATTGAGAAGTTGCCAAAGTTTTTTGCCGCTGTGGCGACGGATATTCTCAGCGGTGAGGAAGTGATTATCCGTACTGGTGACGTGATTGAAGCAGTGCGCGCCAGTATCTCGGTGCCCGGGATCTTCACGCCGGTGCGCAGCAACGGGCGCACCCTGGTGGACGGCGGCCTTACCAACCCGGTACCGGTGAGCGTGGCTCGTTCCATGGGTGCCGATATTGTAATCGCGGTCGATCTCAACCACGACATTATCGCCGGCAAGAACTTTAAGCCGATGCTCCTGCCAAACAGCACGGACAAACGGTTACCCGGTATTTTTTCACGTTGGATGGGTGAGTATCATCAGTTGATGCAGGAACTCAAGGATAAACTTCTCTCCCGCGAGGCCCCGGGGTCGGCACAATTCAAACGTTGGCTTTCCCCTGAACCGCTGCCCAGTATTTTTGAAGTA
Organism: Pseudomonadota bacterium; assembly: GCA_011042595.1. Lineage (GTDB taxonomy): Bacteria > Desulfobacterota > Anaeroferrophillalia > Anaeroferrophillales > Anaeroferrophillaceae > DQWO01. Next base: position 3,378 of record DQWO01000084.1, on the reverse strand, counting down.
TTGCTTTCCTCGATCAATATTATGGAGGCCAGGATTACGCAAACGCGCCTCGGCCTTGACCGGCCGGATATCCTTATTCAACCACCGCTGGGACATATCCGTTTTCTGGATTTTGGCCATGCCAAAGAAATCATAGAAATTGGGCATAGAAGTACAGTCAAAAAGCTCTCTACTTTGTCCCAGACTGCCGCCGGTTTCCTTGGAGGAATAGCCGAGACGCCGAAGAAAACCACAAGTAACAGGAAGGAATAGTTATGCCCTCCATTTTTTGGGAAACTCTGAATGCAGCTCGTGATCTGGGACGAATCCATGATATTGCTTCGGTCCTCATTCGCTATGGTTTCAGCGATATGGTGCGCCGGCTGGGAATGGCTGCTACTCTGGAGCGCGCCGGCAAAGTGCTGCATTGGAAAGAAATCGGTGAACTGGCACGGTTGGAGCCACCCGCGAGAATGCGTGGTGCTTTGGAGGAAATGGGGCCGACCTTTGTCAAAATGGGCCAGATTCTTGCTACCCGTGTCGATCTCTTTTCTCCGGAGTGGATTGCTGAATTTGAGAAGTTGCAGGATCGAGCGCCGGCAGTACCTTTCGCACAAATAAGAGAGCAGTTACAGGAAGATCTGGGTGCAGTACCGGAAGAGGTTTTTGCCGAACTGATTCCTGAACCGCTGGCCGCCGCTTCCATCGCCCAGGTCCACCGTGCCCGTCTACAGGATGGAGAGGAGGTTATTGTTAAGGTGCGGCGTCCCGGTATTCGGCCGATTGTGGAAGCCGATTTGCGGCTCTTGCAGCGCCTGGCAAAAATTATCGAGGCGGAATCCCCGGAGATGGCCCGGTTCAGACCGCAAGAGGTGGTGCGTCAATTTACTCTGTCCATGCGACGTGAACTGGACCTGGCCGCGGAATGCCGTAATGCGGAACGGATTTCCCGTAATTTTACTGCCCATCCTGAAATTGTCATCCCTAAGGTTTATTGGACATGGACTGGCGAACGGATGAATGTGCAGGAGTTGATCAGCGGTATCCCCGGTCGTGATCTTGCAGCTATCGATCAGGCCGGTCTGGACCGAAAAATTATCGCCCGGCGTGGTGCTCAGGCAATTTTGAAGATGATTCTGGAGGATGGGTTTTTCCATGCCGACCCCCACCCGGGCAATGTTTTTTACCTGCCGGAAAATCGTATCGCCTTTATTGATTTTGGCATGGTCGGTCGCTTATCTCCCGATCGTCGCGTTCAGGTTGTGGATCTGCTCCATGGGTTGGTGGAGAGGGAACCCAGCAGCGTTGTTGAGGTATTGCTCGACTGGGCTGGAGATGTTGAAGTCGAGATGGAAAGTCTGAAATTAGAAATTGGTGAATTTGTTGATCAATATCATGGTGTTCCCTTGCGGGAACTTAATCTGGGTGCCATGTTGACTGATCTGGCAGCCCTGCTCCGCGACCATCAGCTTGCTTTGCCACCGGATTTAACCTTGCTGACCAAAGCGGTGATTACCCTGGAAGGGATGGGGTGTCAACTTGATCCGGATTTTGACCTGGTAACCGAGGCATCCCCTTTCCTGCGCCGGTCACTGTTGGCCCGTTACGCCCCTGATGTCCTTGCCAGGAAGGGATGGCAGACGCTTGCCAGTGGTCTTGATATCTTGACCGGATTGCCCAAAGACCTGCGTCAACTCTTGCGTTCAGCCCGGAGTGGAAGATTGCAAGTGCATGTGGATGTAACACGATTGCAGCATTTTGGAGATCAACTGGATCGTGCCTCCAGTCGTCTGACCATGGGTGTTGTCATCGCCGCTCTGATTATCGGTTCATCCATTGTTATGACTGTAGGGCGTGGTCCCGTACTGTTGGGGTTGCCGTTATTCGGTCTGCTGGGATTTATTGGCGCAGCAATAGGTGGGATCTGGCTGCTTATCTCCATCTGGCGTAGCGGACGAAATTCGCAATGATGAAAGACAAGGAGTTGACTCTATGAAAAAGAAAATGCAAAGAAATCTTGCTATCTTGCTGGTGATCGTGTTAGCCGGATCAGCAGTCACCGCCTGGTGGTTCTGGGGTCGGCAGAAGCCACTGCCTGAAGGACTCATTCAGGCCAACGGTCGCATCGAGGGCGATCATTATACGGTAGCCAGCAAGGTATCTGGTAAAATTATCACTTTGTTAGCTCGTGAAGGTGATGAGGTAATAAAAGGACAGGTTTTGCTTGAACTGGATGATGACCAGATACGAGCCAAAGTTGAACAGGCCCAAGCCGCAGTCAAGGCTTTCAATGCACAGCTCAAGGCGGCCCGAACCGACCTGTCCACGTTAAAGGAATCAGTTCCGCTGGAAATAGCCACCGCCGGGGCGGGGGTTGTCCACGCCAAAGCGGTTCTGGGGGCAACCAGGGTAAAATTGGAACAGGCTGACCGGGATGCCCGGCGTTACAGCGAATTGTTCAAGACGGGTGCCACATCCAGGCAACAAAAGGAACATACAAATCTTGCACTCCGGGTCGCCCGAGAAGACCATGCGGTAGCTCAGGCGGCATTGACCCAGGCTAAAAAGCAGTTGGCCGGAGCTGAATTGGGTTGGGAGCGGATCAAGACCAGGACAAGCCGGGTATCCGCCCTCGAGGCGCAGTTGCAACAGGCGCAGGCTACCCTGGCCGAGGCGCAAAGCGTGCTGGACGATCTTACCATCTCTGCCCCGGCAACCGGAATGATCACTACCCGGATAGTGGATACCGGCGAGGTGATCGTGGCCGGCAGTCCCTTGTACGATATCGTCGATCTGGATCGTCTTTATCTCAAGTGTTATGTGCCGGAAAAACAGATCGGTAAGGTGAGGCTGGGGCTGCCGGCCCAAATCTATACTGATGCCTTTCCGGATACCCCTTTTCCCGCCACGGTGCGTTATATCTCTTCCACGGCAGAATTTACGCCCAAAGAGGTTCAGACCCCGGATGAACGGGTCAAATTAATTTATGCGGTTAAACTCTACCTTGATGCAAACCCGAAGCATCGTTTAACCCCGGGTCTGCCGGCGGACGCGGTCATTCGCTGGCAGGAGGATGCGCCATGGGCCAAGCCGCGCTGGTAGCGAAAACGGCAACGGCTCCGGTTGTTGTGGTGCAAGCTTTTCACAAACGCTATCGCAAGCATGTGGCGGTAGATGGCGTGGATCTGAGCATTCAGCCCGGTGAGATCTATGGCCTGATCGGTCCGGATGGCGCCGGCAAGAGCTCCCTGATGAAGGCCATCGCCGGCGTCCTCTCTTTCGAGGGCGGGGATGTACAGGTGTTCGGCATCAGGATAGATTCCGAAGCGGCGGCGGAGAAGGTCAAAGGGCGGATCGGATTCATGCCCCAGGGGCTGGGACTCAATCTCTACGCAGAAT
>DQWO01000252.1 GCA_011042595.1 Pseudomonadota bacterium | reverse complement strand
TTCGGGCTTGGCTCATAGCGGCATTGGGTGCCGAACGAATCACCACGACGGTGATTCGCGGCACACACCTCGGAGCGGCACACGATGTGCCGCGAGAATGAGCGAGAGCCATGCCGGAACATCTTGATACCTTAATTTGGGTTGCGGGCGTTAAGCCCGCGTTAGCTGGAAATACCCGCTTATCGAATTAACACTATTTTATCTTTTCAAATATCCGGATAAGGAGTTTGACATGGCTTTGTACAAGGTTTTGATTAGCGACAACCTGGCACCGGAAGGGATTGAAATCCTTCAACGTGATGATCAGATTGAGCTGGAGATACGGGTGGGAATCTCCCCTGGAGAGCTGAAGGAGTGCATCGGAGATTATGATGCCATCATTACCCGGAGCGGAACAACCATAACTGCCGATCTGCTGGAAAATCCGGGACGGTTGAAAATAATTGGCCGGGCCGGTGTCGGGCTGGACAATATTGATCTTGAAGCCGCCAGCATCAAAGGGATTATTGTCATGAATGCCCCTACCGGCAATACCATTGCCGCAACGGAACTGACCATGGGTATGATGCTGGCAGCCGCCCGGAAAATTCCAGCTGCCAACATCTCGCTGAAGCATGAGGAATGGACTCGGAAGAAATTCATGGGACGACAATTATATGGTAAAACCCTGGGGGTTATCGGCTTGGGACGGATTGGCGGCAGCGTGGCCGCCCGGGCCAAGGCCTTCGGGATGAAAATCATTGCTTTTGATCCTTATATCAAAAAAGCCAAGGCCACCGGACTTGGGGTTACCCTTTATGACCGTCTGGAAGATGTTTTAGCTTTAAGCGACGTGATTACCGTCCATACCCCGAAAACCGATGAAACCAGGGATATGATTTCAGTTCCAGAGCTTAACTCTATGAAGGATGGGGTCATTATCATCAACTGTGCCCGGGGTGGAATTATTAATGAGGATGCCCTCTATGAAGCCGCGAAATCCGGGAAGGTCTTTGCCGCCGGGGTAGATGTTTTTGGCCAGGAACCTTTAGGACCTCACAAACTGCTGGAACTGGACAATGTTTTTGTCACCCCCCATATCGGTGCCAATACGGTTGAGGGCCAGGAAGGTGTAGCGGTAATTATTGCCCGGCAGGTTATTAACGCCTTGCAGGGTCGGGCCTATGAGAATGCAGTCAATATTCCTTTTATGCGCTCCCAGCTGCCGCCGATAATGCAGCTTTATTTCGACCTGGCTGAATCCATGGGCCGCCTGGCCGCCCAGATTTCCAAGGGCCGTCCGGAATCCTTTGAACTGATCATGGTGGGCCAGAAGTTTAAAGAGGATTTCGGCGAGCGGGTTTTTGACATTCCTTTCAGTTTTCAGCCTTTTACGGTGGCCGGGCTGAAAGGTTTCCTGGAAAAGAATATCAAGGAAACTGTTTCCTTCATCAATGCTTCCTACCTGGCCAAAGAGCGGGATATGGAGATTCATGAATCCAAAACCTCATCCTATGAAAATTATAATGATCTGCTGCTCCTGCGGCTGAAAACCGATGTTGATGAACACCTGCTTGGCGGGACGGTATTTGCCGACAATGTTTGTCGCATCCTGTTTCTGGATCAGTTTCACCTGGAAATGGTGGCTAAGGGCAGCTACCTTTATTTTAAAAATATTGATAAACCGGGGATTGTCGGGCGAGTGGGAACGGTTCTGGGTAAGCACCGGATCAATATTGCCGGCTTTAATCTGTCGCGAATCATGGGGGGCAAGGCGGTTTCTTTCGTTTCTCTGGACAATGATGTTCCTGAACCGGTTCTGGAGGAATTGTTGGAACAGGATGGTTTGCTGGAAGCGAAAGTAGTCAGTTTATGATCTAAGCTCTATTTGCATAGAGGGTAAAAGAAGATGGAAAAGCAGAAATTGCATCAGAAAATCTATGCTAAGATTGAGGAACTACCCACTCTTCCCGCAGTGATTCCAAAGCTTTTGAGCCTGATGGATAATCCCAAAAGCAGTGCTGCGGATGTTACCGATATCATTTCCCATGACCCGGCCCTGACGGCTAAACTTCTCAAGGTGGCCAACTCCGCTTATTACGGCTTTCCCGCAAAAATATCTGATCTTAAGCACGCTGTAGCTTTGTTGGGGTTTAACCTGGTGAAATCGTTGGCTATATCTATTGGCGTCATTAAAAATCTCCCCCGGGGGAAGCAGTCGGCCTATTTCTCTGCCTCCGGGTTATGGCTGCACAGCCTGGTGGTAGCCACCGTTATGCAGGATATGGGTCGCCGTTTTTATTCCCGGAACGATAATCACGATTATCTCTTCATTATTGGTCTCTTGCATGATTTGGGCAAGGTGGTCCTGGACCAGTTTTTCCCTGAGAGTTTCAATGAAGTGCTGGAAAAGGCCAATGCCGGGGAGCATGTCAAACTGCACCAGGTTGAACGGGAGGTTATTGGCATTGATCATTGTGAAGTCAGCGCCATGTTGCTGACCCGCTGGAAATTTCCGCCAAAAATTGTCCAGCCCATTGCCGGACATCATCGACAGGAGGTTTTGGCGGGGGACAGCCAGAAGGATGCGGTGTTGTTGCGCATAGCCAATGTTATCGCCCAGGAATTTGGGCTGGGTAAGGATGGAAATTCTAGGCCTAATCCCCTGCGTCCCGGTGACCTGGAATTTATCGGGGCTGGCGAAGAAGATTTGCTGGCAATAAAAACCAGCCTGGAGGAAAAACAGGGTGATATCGAGGCATTCTTTGCGGCGCTTGGTTGATAATCGGAACAAGAAAATTAAGGTTTGGCCAGTGGCTTCAGCTTTTTTCCCCGGCCATTTGCTTAGCGACAAAACCTGACCGCTCAATTCAGACATTACTCAGAATGGGTTGTTGAGGATGGAAAAGCGGGAGTTGCATCAGAAAATTTATGCCAAGATAGAAGAACTTCCCACCCTGCCGGTGGTACTCATCAAGCTTTTAAGCCTGATAGATGATCCCAGGAGCAATGCAACCAGTGTCACTGAGTTGATCTCCCGTGATCCCTCCCTGACCGCCAAACTGCTCAAGGTAGCCAATTCGGCCTACTACGGCTTTCCTACAAAAATATCCGATCTTAAACATGCTGTAGCCCTGATGGGATTCAATATGGTGAAATCGTTGGCAGTTTCCATCGGCATCATTAAAATTTTCCCCCGAGGGAAACAGTCAGAGTATTTTTCCGCTCCTGGATTGTGGCTGCACAGCCTGTTGGTGGCCACCGCTATTCAGGAACTGGGACGGTGCTTCTGCCCCCGGGATGAAGATCTTAATCATCTCTTTGTTGTCGGTCTCCTGCATGACTTGGGCAAACTGGTTTTTGACCAGTTTTTTCCTGAATTATTTACCGAAGTGCTGGAAAAAGCCAACGCCGGAGAGCACATTAAGTTGCATCAGGTCGAACGGGAGATTATCGGCATCGATCATTGCGAAATCAGCGCTATGCTGCTGACCCGCTGGAAATTTCCGCCAAAAATTGTCCAGCCCATTGCCTGGCATCATCGGCAGGAGGTTTTGACGGGGGATAGTCAAAAGGATACGGTATTGTTGCGGATTGCTAATATTGTTGCCCAGGAACTGGGGTTGGGAAAAGACGGTAATGCCATGGCCAATCCCCTTCGTCCCGGTGATCTGGAGAATATCGGCGCCGGCGAAGAGGGTTTGCTGGCAATAAAAACCAGCCTGCAGGAAAAACAGGGTGAAATTGAATCCTTTTTTGCCGCCCTGGGATAAGGTTTGAATGGGGAAAACGGTACAAGGTCTTGACGTAGAGCGTCCATTTTCGAAAATTTAATATAAGAAAAAGCCTAAAGTATAGTGGTTTTGTATGAGATTTTTACCTTGACAAGGGGTTTATATTTTGTAAGGTATGCAAATAAAACTATATTCTGTATCCGCTTTTTTGAAAGTTGCACGATAATGAGAAGGAGTGAACATGGATGATTACAGTGAAAATGGCATTGGTGCTCTGCGGCTAACCCGCCGGTCTTTTATCAAAGGCTGCACAATGGCTGCTGCCGCTCTCGGGCTGTCGGAGAGCATGATTCCCCGGTTGGTATCCGCGGCTACTTCGCCCCAGCGGCCCCCGGTTGTCTGGCTTCATTTCCAGGAATGTACCGGATGTTCTGAAAGTTTGCTTCGTGCTTCTCATCCTGATCTTGGCAGATTGATTTTTGATCTGATTTCGTTGGATTACCATGAAACAGTCATGGCTGCCGCCGGTTATCAGGCTGAAGAAAATCTTAAAAACACCATTGATAAGTATGACGGCAAGTTCCTCTGTGTGGTCGAGGGGGCCATTCCAACCAAGGACGGTGGTGTTTACTGTAAAATTGGCGGCCGGACGGCAATGGATATCCTGGCCGAAGTTGCCCCCCGCTCCGCTGCGGTGATTGCTATCGGCAGCTGTGCATCTTTTGGCGGGATTCAGGCTGCGGCCCCCAATCCTACCGGCGCCGTCGGAGTTCGGGATCTGGTTCATGGCAAGCCGATTATCAATATCCCCGGTTGTCCGCCCAATCCCATCTCGTTTTTAGGGACGGTTCTTCATTACCTGACCTGGAAAAAGCTGCCGGTTACCGACAACCTGGGGCGGCCGCTGTTTGCTTACGGGCGCAAGATTCATGATCATTGTGAACGGCGCGCCCATTTTGATGAAGGCCGTTTCGTTGAACAATTTGGTGACGAAGGACATAGACAGGGTTATTGTTTGTATAAGGTCGGCTGCAAAGGTCCGGCAACCTTCAGTAATTGTCCGGCGGTCAGATTTAATGATGTTGATCAATGGCCGGTCAGTGCCGGTCATGGTTGCTGTGGCTGCACGGAGCCGGGTTTTTGGGATACCATGACTCCTTTTGAAGAGCGGCTGCCGGAAATCACAATACCACTTGGCCAGGGAACGGTTAGTACGGCTGCTTCGGTTGGGCGTACGGTTATGGCCGTGACCGCAGGTGCCATTGGAGTCCATGCGGCTGCCGGAGTGGTCCGAAGAGTGACCAAGGGGACAGCTAAGAAAGATGAAATTCGGGAAGAATAGGTGGCGGTTGCAGACCTCTAATGCTTGATTTTGTTGTGGAATGAAGGAGAACCAGATGGCGAGAAAGATTATTGTTGATCCTATTACCCGTATCGAGGGCCACTTGCGGATTGATGTCGAAGTTGCCGACAACGCGATAACCAAGGCCTGGTCATCGGCCCAGATGTGGCGGGGAATCGAGGTGATCCTGAAAGGGCGTGACCCTCGTGATGCCTGGATGTTTACCCAGCGTATATGTGGGGTTTGTACGACGGTGCATGCCATTGCCTCGGTCCGGGCGGTGGAGAACGCCCTTAAACTGGAAGTGCCGCTTAACGCCCAGTATGTGCGTAACATGATGGTCGCTCTCCATGCTTTTCATGATCATATTGTTCATTTTTATGTGCTTTCAGCTTTGGACTGGGTGGATGTGGTCTCAGCCCTTAAAGCAGATCCGGTAAAAACCGCCAGCCTGGCTCAGAGCTTATCTGATTGGCCGGGGAACAGTGCCAAGCGTTTTAAAGCGGTTAAAGAAAAGGTTAAAAGTTTGGTTGATAGTGGTCAACTGGGGCCTTTTGCCAACGCATACTGGGGACATCCGGCGATGGTTCTGCCTCCGGAAGCCAACCTGATGGCGGTCTCCCACTACCTTGAAGCCCTTGATTACCAGCGTAAAGCTGATCAGGCCATTGCTATTCTCGGTGGTAAGAATCCTCACATCCAGAACCTCGCTGTTGGTGGGGTGACGACGGCCATCAATCCCAATCGTGATGTTGCTCTCAACATGGATAAACTGTATTGGATTAAACAATTAACTGAAGAGGTACAGTCATTCATCAAGCAGGTTTATCTTCCCGACGTTATTGCCATTGGCGCCCTGAACAAGGAATGGCTCAGCTATGGTGAGGGGGTGACCAATTACCTGGCGGTACCTGATATGCCGTTGGATAGCGCCGGTACTACTTTCGACCTTCCCGGCGGTACCATTTTTAATGCTGATCTCGGTTCATTAAAGGAGTTTACCAGTTTTAAAGATGAGTATTTTCGGGACAACATTAAAGAGCATGTTGCCCGTTCGTGGTATCAGGGAGATAGGGATCGTCATCCTTTTGATGGTGAGACTATCCCCAGCTATAGTGACTTTGATCCTGACGGCAAGTATTCCTGGTCTAAAGCCCCACGATTTAATGATCTTCCCATGCAGGTGGGACCGTTGGCCCAGGTGCTGGTGGGATATGCCAAGGGGGATGAACGCATCAAAGGCTATGTTGATGATGCTTTGGCACGAGTCAGTTCGCTGGCCGGTGTTAGGGTAGGGCCGAGCGTCCTTCATTCGACTCTCGGGCGCCATTTAGCCCGAGCGATCAGGACAGCAGTTTTGTCGGATTACGCCCTGAAACACTGGCAACTGCTGGTGGATAATATTGATCGTGGCGATCTTGCCATCATGTACCAGCCTACCTTCCCGGCGGGAGAACAACAGGGTTTCGGTTTCCATGAAGCCCCTCGGGGGGCGTTGTCCCACTGGATTGTTATTGAGAATGGCCATATTAAAAATTATCAGTGCGTGGTTCCCTCTACCTGGAATGCCGGACCACGGGATGTACATGATGCACCCGGTCCCTATGAGGCATCCCTGGTGGGTAATCCCATTGCTGACCACGAAAAACCTTTAGAGGTTTTGAGAACAGTTCATTCCTTTGATCCCTGTATTGCCTGTGCGGTGCATCTTCTGCGTCCGGAGGGAGGCGAATTAAGTACCGTCAGAGCCCTGTAGGAGATAACTATGCGTTATGAATTTGAAAAATATCGGGCGTTTGGGGCATTATACCGGATTACCCACTGGGTATTTGCCGGATCCTGCATTGTTTTACTGTTTACCGGCTATTATATCTATGAGCCATGGTTTACTACCATGCTTGAAATTGGCTATGATGATTTCACCGTAGCCAATGTGCGTTTTATGCACTTTGTGGCGGCATACGCTTTTATGGGTGCGGTAATCGCCAGATTTTATCTCTGGTTTTTCGGCAATAAACAGGAGCGGATTACCGATGCGTTGCCGGTGACTAAACGCAACATTAAAAACTTTTGGGGTGCAATTCTTAACTATCTCTATATCAAGTTCCATGTGCCCCGGCTTGGACATAATGCTTTGGCCGGCACAACTTATCTGGTCACCTTTCTTCTCAGTATGGTGATGATTTTTTCTGGTTTTTATCTCCTTTTTCCTGAATCGGTACAGCTACAGGCCTGGGGAGGAGCCATCTTCGGGAGCCAGCAAACCGCCCGCTTTGTGCACTTTATCCTTATGTTTTATTTTATCTTTTTTGCCATGGTGCATATTTATATCGCCATCTGGAATGATGTGATGTTTGGCGAGGGGGTGGTGTCGGCAATTATCTCCGGCAGCAAGTTCCTCCACCTTAAGCGGCCGAAAGTTGATTAATGGCCGAAGCGGCAGTCAGGTTGACGGTTCAGGGAACCGTTCAGGGAGTTGGCTTTCGCCCTTATGTCTACCGGTTGGCGGAGCAGTATAATCTCTGTGGGACCATAGCCAATACCTCTGTCGGGGTTGTAATCCGGGTGCAGGGCGCAGCCTTCCGGATTGAATCTTTTCTGGCAGCCTTGCCAAGGGGATGTCCCCCCCTTGTTTCCATCAGCACCATGAAGTGCGAGGTGGACGAGAAGCCGGTACCCGCTGCCGGCTTTACTATTTTACCCAGCGTCCATGAAGAAACTGTCCAGGCCCTGTTTCCTCCCGATATTGCCCTTTGCGCTGACTGTCGGCGTGAGCTGCATGATCCAGCGGACCATCGTTATCACTATCCCTTTATAAATTGCACTAACTGCGGCCCCCGATTTACCATTGTTCATGCGCTCCCCTATGATCGCTGCCGTACTTCCATGGCTGATTTTAGTTTATGTCCAGCTTGTGCTGATGAATATAAAGATCCATTAAATAGGCGTTTCCATGCCGAACCGGTTGCCTGCCCGACCTGTGGCCCCCAGCTTTCCTGGCTGAACGAAGCAGGGTGTTCCTGTCCGCTTGTTGATCCTTTGGAAATGGCCGCCACAGTCCTGAAAGCCGGAAAAATCATAGCTATCAAGGGGTTGGGAGGATTTCACTTGGCGGTTGATGCCATGTCTTCCCCGGCGGTCAGTCGGCTGCGGGATCGTAAGCATCGTCCGCATAAGCCGCTGGCAGTGATGGCTCGGGATCTGGATGCCATTCGCCATTACTGTCGGTTATCACCAGCGGCTGAGATGGAGCTGGCCGGTCCAACGGCACCGATTGTCCTGCTGGAACGTCTGCCGCAAAGTACATTGGCTCCGGAAATTGCTCCGGGAATTGCCGATGTAGGGATGATGCTTCCTTATACTCCACTCCACGAACTGTTGTTTTCCCATGACGATGCCCCGGTGCTTCTGGTGATGACCAGTGGCAATTTGAGCGATGAACCCATCTGCGGGACTATTGAGGAAGCTGTCGACCGTCTTGGTGGCCTGGCGGATGGCTTTCTGGTCCACAACCGGGAGATTGTCATGGCCGTCGATGATTCAGTGGGGCTCTGTGTTGCCAATCAGTTTCACTTGCTTCGCCGATCCCGTGGATATGTACCGGCACCACTATCTCTGCCTTCTTCGCTGCAGTCTGTGCTGGCAGTGGGTGCGGAACTGAAATCCACTTTTTGTCTGGTCCGTGGCCGGCAGGCGGTACTGAGCCAGCATTTGGGAGATCTTGAAGATCCGAGGACCGAGAGCTTTTTTCGATCTTGCTACGCTCATTTCAAGAATTTGCTGCAATTTGAACCCCGGTTGGTGGCCTGTGATCTCCATCCCGATTATCGCTCAACCCGTTTTGCCCAGAGCCTCGGGTTGCCGGTGATCCAGATTCAGCATCACCATGCCCATGCGGTGGCAGTGATGGCTGAGCACGGGCTGGATGGTCCGGTCCTTGCCGTTATTCTGGATGGTACAGGTTATCATCCCGATGGGACGATCTGGGGTGGTGAAGTGTTGATGGTGACGTTTGAATCGTATAAACGGCTCGGACATCTGGAGCCGGTTTTCCTTCCCGGAGGTGATCGCGCCGCTTGGGAGCCATGGCGAATGGCTGCCGCGCTCCTGTATGGACAACATGGTGAATGCTATGAAGAGCATGGCGGCTGGCTGCCTCCCGGTTGGGAAAAGATTGATCCACAACATCGCCGGCTTATTACGAAGATGATGATGCAGGAAATTAATAGCCCACTTACCAGCAGTTGTGGTAGGCTGTTTGATGGGGTCGCGGCATTGACCGGAGTGCGGCACTATGTCACCTATGAAGGGCAGGCAGCCATGGAACTCGAGAGTCTGGCCCGCTGTGCGGGAAAGGGGATTCCCGGTGTTGGTATAGACGGTTGTTATCCGGTTTCTTTATCTGCCCGCCCTACAGGCCTTGTCGTGCAACTCGAAGGGTTGCTGGCGGGTCTTTGTGAAGACGGTAGAAAAGGGGTTTCCGCAGCCGACATTGCCTGGGAATTTCATGATTGGCTTGTTCGATCGTTGGTTGAAAATATTACCCTGGCAGCGGCTGAAACCGGTATTGACAACGTGGTTTTTAGCGGTGGCTGCCTGCAGAATGGCCTGTTGATGGAAGGGTTTTCTACCCGATGCCGGGCAGTGGGTTTGACGCCCTACTTTCCGCTTCAAGTCCCTGCCAATGACGGAGGAGTTTCCCTGGGTCAGGCGGTGATTGCCGGAACCAGGTCTGCCGCAAATTTATCTTGTGTTTAATGAAGAGGCATTCGTCCGGCGCCCAAAACCGCCTGTCTGTCGGCAGACACGGCAGTGAGCCAAGTCCGAACATTTTGGATACTTATTCAGAAGCTATCAATGAAGGTGTATTATGTGTCTAGCTATTCCCATGCAGGTTATAGAGGTCCGCGGGACAACCGGCGATGCCTTGCAGCCACCGCTGGCCATTGTTGCAGCTGAAGGCGTGCAGCAGGAGGTCAGGCTTGATATTGTTGACCGTATGCCGGCGGTAGGTGACTACGTGATTGTGCATGCCGGATTTGCTCTTCACAGCCTTGATGAACAACAGGCCCGGGAAAATCTTGTCTTGCTGGAAGCTCTTGCTGCTGGTAGCGATGAAATACGTTGATGAATACCGGGATCAGGCCCTGGTACGGTCTCTGGCATCCCGGATGGCTAAACAGATAGACCGCCCGCTTCGGTTCATGGAAGTATGTGGTACCCACACCATGAACATTTTCCGTTTTGGCCTTCGATCACTCTTTCCGACCTCGCTTCAAGTAGTTTCCGGTCCGGGATGTCCGGTGTGTGTGACGGCAGCCGCTGATATTGATGCCTGCATTGCTGCTGCTGAATGCCAAAATGTTATTACGGCCACCTTTGGTGATCTTGTGCGGGTTCCCGGCAGTCGTGGATCATTGGCCGAATCCCGGGCACGGGGCGCACGGGTGGAAATTATTTATTCGCCGATTGATGCTCTTGAACTGGCCCGTGAAAATCCCGATAAACTGGTGGTTTTTCTTGGTATTGGTTTTGAAACGACGGTGCCGACGGTGGCCGCAGCCATTGCACAGGCGGCGACGTTGAAGCTTGAAAACTTCTGCGTTTTATCTCTTCACAAGGTGATGCCGCCGATTTTTGCCCGGTTATTAGATGGTGAGCCCCAGCTTGATGGACTTCTTTGCCCCGGCCATGTGGCAACGATTGTCGGTTGGAAGGCATTTGAGCCGGTGGCGGCCGATTATAATCTGCCTTGTGTCATCAGTGGTTTTGAACCGGTGGATATCATGCAGGCACTGGTGCAGTTAACACAATTGGTTGTCCGTCAAGAGG
>DQWO01000048.1 GCA_011042595.1 Pseudomonadota bacterium | reverse complement strand
GGTTTGATGGCATCCTGATGGATTTCAAGTGCGTCAGTGCCATATTCAAGGGTGTATTGTTCCTGGAAGGTTTTATTGGGAAGTTTTCCTGGTTTTCGTACCAGTACAACACCAGTGTTTAACTTGTAGGCCAGCGCCGCCCCGGTCAGGAATCCACGGGCCTCAATCCCGACGACCAGATCGATTTGTTTGTCCAGATAACGGTGTCCCATGAGGTCAATAACCCGCTGGAATGAGGTTGCATCAGCAAGCAGGGTGGTGATATCTTTGAAAATAATGCCGGCTTTGGGGAAATCATCAATGTCACGAATAATTTCTTTGAGCTTGTCCATGCTGACCTCGTAGGTTGAGAGATAGAGTTAGGTGCTGAATTATACAGGCTTTTTTAAAAGTTTTTTTGATAATAGAGGCTGTTAACAAGAATGAAAACTATTTGAATGTCAGTTGTTGCTTGTTTATAGCGTATGTTTTTCTATTGAATCAAGGACTTTTCCCATGATTAAGAGGTTGACAGGGAAAAATGACCGGGTGTAGAAAAGGAATGATAATTATGTGAAGAAATTTTTAAAGATATCTTTGATGGCTTCGTAAAAGCTCCATCTTCTTCGTTATGCTGTAACCTTCGTCATTACAACGTACGGTAAAGTACGCCTCATGACTCAGGTTTTGCCTGCCTCGAATATGAATCTTTTACTGTGCCATCGGTTTTGTGGTTTTTTACGAAAGCATCATCTTTATGCAGTTAAAAAATAACTATTACTTGATTTTTTTATCGCGGTTGCGATGTTTGGGAAGTTTTCGCCTGCAAATGCCGGGGATAAGAACAATAGGCTTTGTATTGTTATCGCTGTCACTCTGTTGTCTTTTCCTGGTTGGTATGAACCACTTCCGGATGGTCAGGACCCATGCACAGGTAATGTTGAGCAGTGATGTCTGTTCTCTGGGTGAATATGAGCCTGGGGGGCAAGCTGTTACCTGTACAGATCTTTCAGCATTGTTTGATCCGGGATATTTTTTCCAGGCTTCGCCGCCGGTTGATTTCTGTTCTACGAAAGATGATACACCAATAAGGGTTCATACCAGTCTGGAATCAACTTTACAGCATCGTTTGACTGTCCTGTTGCATCGCTATGCACCCCTGGTTGGCGCCGGAGTGGTTCTTGATCCGGCTACCGGGGCTATACTGGCAATGGCCAGTTACCGTCATGAAAATCTCAGTCCGGATTTATTGGCGGAGGGTAAGAGTAATTACTGTACCTATGCAGGCTTCCCCGCTGCTTCTTTAATTAAGATTGTTACCGCCGGGGCGGTATTGGAAAAAAAAGATTTTACCAGCTATAAAAAATTACCGGTATCCGGCCGTTTCCATACCCTTTATAAACATCAACTGGGCTTGAAAAGGCAGCGTTTTAAATCACAGCCTGTTTCACTGGAAAAAGCCTTTTCTCTCAGTGTTAATCCATTTTTTGGTAAGCTTGGCATTCAAGTTCTTAGAGAAACAGAATTTATAGAAACTGCTCGGAAGTTTCTTTTCAATGTTCCGATTGAATTTGATTTGCCAGTAGGTATCAGTAAGATATTAGTGCCGGAATCTGATTATGCCAGGGCTGAACAGGCCTGTGGATTTAATACCGGGACGACCATATCGCCATTGCACGCGGCATTGATAGCTTCTTTGCCAATCAACGAAGGTAGGATGATGCGGCCGTTTTTGGTTGAACGGTTAGAAAGCAAGGCTGGAGCTGAATTATTTTATCGTCAGGTGAAAGCTATTTCTCAGCCATTCGGGGGAAAAAGCGTACAGAACCTGCAACGATTGATGCGGGCAACAGTTAGATATGGGACAGCTAAAAAGTCATTTGCTCACCTGCGACGGCTGCGTGGCTCCCGGAACTGGGTTTTGGGAGGTAAAACCGGTTCCTTAGACCTGCCGGGTCGTCAGGGGCGGTGTGAATGGTTTGCCGGTTATGGCAAAAATGATAAACGTAAGGTTGCGGTTGCCATAGTGCTGGTACATGGTGAAAAACGGACGATCAGTTCATCTTATGTGGCTGCCGAAATCATTAAAAAAGCCTTGCGCAATCCACCGTTGAAAATAGCCAAGACCGGGGATGTGAGTTGATGAAGGATCCCTTTCTTTATCATCCTTTATGGGTTTCGGCTAAGCGTTTCTATGATCTGAAAAGTTATTTTTTTAACCGTTTTCATGACCGGGTATATAAAATTTCCCTGGATGCTGGGTTTACCTGTCCCAGTCGTGATGGGAATTGTACCACGGGTGGATGTACCTATTGTGATGGGCGAGGTTCACTGTTGCGACAGCGGGGGCAGCTTCCATCAATTACAAAGCAACTTGAATATGGCAAATCACTTTACGTCAGGTTAAGAAAGGCCCGAAAATTTATTGCCTATTTCCAGACTGGTACTAACACCTATGCTCCACTTAACCGGCTACGCAGCTTGTACGATGAAGCCTTGTCGGTTCCAGACGTAGTTGGGTTGGCGATAGGTACCCGTCCCGATGCCATTACCCCGGAAGTTATTGATCTGCTGGCTGCTTATGCCAACAATAAGGAAATATGGCTTGAGTATGGTTTGCAATCCATGCACGAACAAACCCTGTTCAGGATTAACCGAGGGCATGGTTTGCAATCGTTTGAAGAAGCAGTGCAGATGGCAGCCGGATGTGGAGTTAACCTTTGTGTGCATGTTATTCTCGGTTTGCCGGGTGAAACCCCCGAAATGATGTTGGAAACAGCTGATTATGTAGCGCAACTGCCGATAAAAGGCATTAAAATTCATTCGTTACTGGTGCTGAAGGGAACCCCTTTATGTGATGATTATAAGGCCGGACTTTTTTCGTTAATGAATCGGCAGGCATATGCGGAGCTGGTAGTTAAGTTTTTAGAAAAAATACCTCCTGACGTGGTTATACAGCGGCTGACAGCCGAAGGATATCGTGATGTTTTTGTGGCTCCATCCTGGGCCAGGAATAAACTCCAGGTTTTACAGCAGATTTCTAATTCATTTGTTGCGCGGGATAGCTGGCAGGGTAAATTTGCCGATTTAGCCGGTGATAGATATTGACAGGCTTTGCCTCCCTGTGATAGATTTATTTCAGGTTATAGGTGAAGATATTGATAGCTTTGTAAACTTTGTTGAATTTTGGCCGAATAGAGTAACTGGAATCTCCAGTGGTAGGATGCGCAGTGCAAATGGGAGCCCGAGGTCAGAATAACTGTCAACCAGAAGTAGCAGTTCCTGGGAAAAAGTATGGCTGTCGTGAGTACTCACTGGAAATGCAATTGTATCAGTTAATGAAAAAGGTTGAACGTAGTGATCTAAAGGCTGATGAGCGGGACCGGGTTGTGAAAAGGATTGCCGAGATTGAAGAAATCCTGGATTTCTAAACGATCCTGATATATCTAAAAAAATAGAGGAGCCAGAATTGAATAGTGGATTGGAACAACTCAATTTTCTTGAAGAGCAGGTAGCATTGCTGTTGGAGAAATATCAGGGGATGAGTGAGGAAAACAGGGAACTGAAGGAATCGCTTGGTTCCCAGCAGGATAAAGTGCGGCAGCTGGAAGAAATGCTTAAGGGCAGAGATGTTCTGCTTGCTGAGGTTGAGAACAGGATAGACCGGCTGTTGCGGAAATTCTCTGATCTTAATTCCCCTGCTCCTGATACACCTTTATTGCCAGTGGATGAGCCTAACTAAAAAATAAGGCTGTCTGTAAAAGGGAGCGCATCTTCGGATAATGGAAAAGAAGAGTGTAACGGTTAGTATCAAGGGACAGGAATATACCATCAGAACTGATTCTGATGAAGATCATGTCAGGACAGTCGCCGGGGTGGTTAATGAGCGACTTGATTTCCTGGGACGAAAATCGCAAACCATCAGCACAGTTAACTTGATGGTTTTGACCTTGATGAATGTGACGAGTGATTATCTGCAGCTTAAATTAGAGCTGGATTCCATGCTTGATCGGTTGGAAGAGTTGAATCGAAGGTTTCCTGTTTAATGGAAGACGAACGGCCCCTGTACTATGCGTGATAGTCGAATTTTTTTTGAGCCAACACCTTATGCCGCAGGCGGAGACTTTATTCTGGTGTGCATGCCCTGCTTGCAGGGAAGCCTGAAGGGATAATTTCCTGCCTCAACTGCTACTTAAGGTTCAAGAGAAGCGGCTACACGGTAGCATGGGGGCATTTAACCCCTTATGATTTTAGGTATTAAGACTCTGGGACAATCTTCAAGTCTTGGAGGTTATAATAGAGAGAGAATCTGAAAGTATTACCGCATCAGGCTGATAGCAGCTTGATGGTTGCAGGATGAAATGTCAGGGGTGAAAAATACAGGAGTAGAAGCCGGGTGACTGTTTTTATCAATGGGTTGGCATTAAATACTTTTTTGCCAGCTGTTGCGGAATAACTCAGCAGTATTCCTTGTTTTATCCCGAAAGTCCTATCAATGGTGTAACCGATGAATAGAGATGGTTCTATGGTTTTATGTGGTTTTTCAGTCCATCGTGTAGCGATATTCAGTCGGCATGTTTCTGCCGGGGTATTCTGAGCCTTTAGCGGATACTGTTTTCATTGTAATGGGAACTTTTCCTGACTTTTCTGATTGACCTTTCCCTGATCCATCGTTGTTTACGGTGCGATTCCTCTTTATTTTCCTCCTGTATTTACGATTTCCCCAGATGTGTGAGAAATGCATTGGTTGTTTGTCAGCTGCCAGCAAACAGCTGTTGGTGTTCAACTGAAACAGTTATTGATTCAGAGTTCCAGCGGATTGCTGAAAGTTGATGGCCGCAAGTGTTTGTCTGAAAATGGTTTCTGTTGAGCATTAATTATACTTTGGATTTCCTTTTGTCAGGGAAAATAGAAAGGGTGAAGATATGGGTATGTACCTTAGTCTGATTGTTGCGGTTCTGGTGGCCATGATTGCCGGCCTGGGAATCGGTTATGTTCTGCGTAAAAAAACAGCTGAACGAGAGCTGGAAAATTTAACTCATGAAGGTCAGAAAGTTATTTCTGAATCCTACAAAGAGGCTGAATTACTTAAAAAAGAGGCGATGGTTCAGGCAAAGGATATAATTTTCAAGGCCAAAAGCGAGTTTGAGCAGGAAACCAGTGAACGACGTAAAGAGATGCTGGTGTTGGAAAAACGCCTGTTGATCAGGGAAGAGAGTCTGGAGCGGCGTTCTGATAACTTGGATAAAAAAGAAGATGAACATCAGCGCCGTGAACAGAGCCTTTCGCAGCGGGAAAAGAATTCTATCGATAAAGAAAAGGAATATAACTCTTTAGTGATACAGGAAAAGGAGAAACTGGAAAAAATTGCCGGGATGACTTCTCAGCACGCAAAAGAAACACTGATGCAAATGATGGTTGAAGAAGCAAAACATGAATCAGCCAAACAGATAAAGCAGGTTGAGGACGAGGCCAAAGAGACGGCGGAAAAGAAAGCAACTAAAATTATCAGCCAGGCAATTCAGCGTTATTCCGGTGAATATGCCACCGAACGTACGGTATCGGTGGTGAATCTTCCCGGAGACGAAATGAAGGGAAGAATTATCGGGCGGGAGGGGCGTAATATACGTTCCATTGAAGCCGCAACGGGAGTTGATTTAATTATCGATGATACTCCTGAGGCGGTTATTATTTCCTCTTTTGATCCGGTTCGTCGGGAAATTGCCCGGCTGAGTTTAAACCGGTTGATTTCCGATGGTCGGATCCATCCGGCACATGTGGAAGAAGTGGTGGCTAAAGTTAAATTAGAAATTGAGCATAACATGAAAGAAGCCGGTGAAAAAGCGATATTTGATCTTGGTCTTCATGGGATGCATCCTGAGTTGGTTCGCCTGATTGGCCGACTGAAATACCGGACCAGTTATACCCAGAATATCTATGAACATTCCGTTGAAGTTGCCTTTATCTGCGGAATGATGGCGGCGGAATTGAAATTGCCGGTGAAAGAGGCACGTCGAGCCGGATTATTGCATGATATCGGTAAGGCAGTTGATCATGAAGTTGAAGGTTCCCATGCAGTTATTGGGGCAGATTTGGCCCGGCGCTATGGTGAAAAAGCGGAAATTGTTCATGCCATTGAAGCCCATCATGGAGACGTGGAACCAAATCAGGTTCTGGATGTACTGATCCAGGCCGGAGATGCCCTTTCAGGTGCCAGGCCAGGCGCTCGCAGGGAAATGCTTGATGCCTACATCAAACGACTTGAGGCCCTGGAAAATATTGGCAATGCTTTTAAGGGGGTTGATAAAACATTTGCCATCCAGGCAGGTCGTGAAATCAGAGTTATTGTAAACCACGAAAAAATAAGTGATGAAGATGCACTGGTTCTCACCAAAGATATTGCTCAACAGATTGAAAAAGAGCTGACCTATCCCGGGCAGATCAAGGTTACCGTGATTCGTGAAACCCGAGCCGTGGGTTATGCCAAATGATTCGCATTGCCATGATTGGTGATATCGTCGGCCGTCCCGGGAGAAAGATTTTGCAGGAAAAGCTTCCGTGGCTCATTGATGCGCACCATCTGGATGCGGTCATCGTCAATGGCGAAAATGCGGCCGGTGGTTTCGGTATTACTCCTGAAATTGCGGAAGATATTTTTCAATGTGGTGTTGATGTCATTACTTCGGGTAATCACATCTGGGATCAGAAGAAAATTGAACCATATATTGAGGATCAGCCTCGACTCTTAAGGCCGGCAAACTATCCGGCTGGTAATAAAGGGCGAGGGGATGTAATTATTTCCTCAAAAAATGTGCCGGAAATTAAAATTGGGGTAATCAGTCTATCCGGCAGGATTTTTATGGGTCCGTTGGATTGTCCTTTCCAGACTGTTGTGCCATTGATTGAAAAGATGCAGGCTGAAACTAAAGTGGTTATCATCGATTTTCATGCTGAGGCGACATCGGAAAAGATGGCCATGGCCTGGTATCTTGATGGGCGTGTCAGTGTTCTGGCAGGTACCCATACCCATGTGCAAACAGCTGATGAGCGGTTGCTCCCCGGTGGAACTGCCTATATTACTGATTTGGGAATGACTGGGCCGATGGATTCGGTTATTGGGATGAAGGAAGATCGGGTAATCAGTAAATTTTTAACTGCCAGGCCCAATCGTTTTGAGGTGGCCAGTGGGAACATACAGCTTCATGGGGTGTTGATTGAGGTGGATGAAGAGCAGGGTGTAGCCCAGCGGATTGCGAGGATCAAACTCAAGTTCTGATGCCTTTCTGCCGATAGTAAGGCAGGAGGACATGATTTATGCTTAGAGCTGTAGATATGCAGCAGGTGCTGCTGCAAACAACCGCAGTCAGTAAAATGCAGCAGCAGGGTGCCCATGGGGCTGAAGTTGAGCAGAGTAAACTTGCCCAGCAGCAATTGCTGAAAGAAGAAAAGCAGCAGCGTGATATTCAGGAAATTTATCAAGCCGAACATCCGGTTCTGGATAATAATCCCCATAGAAAAGATGATCAGTCATCTCACCATACTCCCCGGGAAGGGGAATCAGCGAGGGTAAAGTCCAATAGCTCCCAAGTTGAAACAAGCCAACCCCACCATCGTTCAGGTGGAGTTTTTATTGATGTTAAAGCCTGACTATTCCCCCCCCCACCATTACCAGCTTGATATCCTGGTTTCCCGTATTTTTTATAAGCTCATCCAAATCAGGAAAACGCTGGGGCGACTTTATTTGCACCGCAATCAGATCGGCTTCATATCCTGCTTCAAGCTTTCCGATACTATTCTCAAGTCCTAATGCTGCGGCCCCATTAATTGTTGCCATTGTCAAAATGCTGATTGCCGGAATGCTGGGAAAGACCCTGGTTATAAAGCGCATTTCATCCCAGAGACTGAGGCTGTTGACACTGGTCAGGCTGTCAGTTCCCAGGGACGGAGACAGGTTATAATCAAGTATGGCTGGCAGATCAGGCAATGGGTTCCCCAGGGTCTGGTTGCTGCGCAGGCAGATTATCGGTTTGATAGACAGCTGGACAAACTGTCTGAGTTGGTCTTTGCGGGCGGTGCCCAGATGGACAGCACTGAGTTTATGAATGATCTGTTTTTCCAGCAGGACATCAAGGGAATCCCTGCCATAAGCCGGAGGAATAAACCTTTGCCAGCCCACATAGGGATAGAGTTTTTCAGCTATGGGGCCTTGAACATCACGGAAAAACCGGATTTCTGCCACAGATTCGCCTATATGGATGGTGACTGGCAGTTTTCGCTTTTCCGCTTCGATGATCAGTTGTTTCAATAATGGTAACGATACCGTATAGGGGCTATGGGGGGCAATGCCGGACTGAATCAGCGGCTTTTTTCCTGGTACAATTGATGCTTTGTCTGCCAGCAACTCCAGCAGTTGAAGTTGTTTCCGGGGATCCTGGCCGATGATTTCAAGAAAATGAACGGCTCGCAAAATACTCGGCGATATTCCCGGAGATTGAAATATTTCCGGGCTGCGAAGATCTCCAACACAGGTTGTGCCACTTTCCAGTAAAAGTTGCTGGCCGGTCGCTAATCCGGTTCTGAAGGTTTCCGTTGGAGTTGCCCTCTTCACGGCAATAACTGATATTATCCAGTCAATGAAGTCCACGGTTCCTGGAACCGGACACAGGTCGGCAAACTCGGTTAGCTCAAGATGGCAATGGGCATTGACCAAGCCGGGCATAAGCAGACAATTTTCCTGGGAAACGCGGATGATATCGTAGTCGTTTTCAGTGGGGATTTCGCTTTGCCGAGATACCTGGATAATCCGGTTATCCTCAATGAAAACGGCCCCGTTTGCAATGAGTTTTCCCGGATAAGGCATGACCCAGGGGGCAGTAATCAGATATCTGCTGCTCACGGATTTGTCGCCGTTATGGTGAAATTGTTCAGACTTTCTATCAGTTGTTCAAGTTCATTTTCCTGATTGTCCAGTATTTCAAATAATTCTTCCTGTTGTTGTCCCTGAGCATGCAAGCCATTCTGTTGATGAGACATCTCCAAGGTGCTGATGTGGATAAAGTCAGCCAGATAATCACTGATCAGGTGTTCATATTTCTCCAGGTAGGGTCGCAGAAAAAGGAATTTCAACCTTTCCTGGTAATCCAGGAGCCGACCTTTAAGTTCGTTTCTGGCTTGCTGCTGGAGTTGGTTGCTGATTGTATTATTCCATGAGCGCTTTTTCCGCAGTTGTTTCAACTTGTCGGATAATAATTTGCCGATCAGTGAAAATTTTGAGACGGTGGAAAATCGTTCTGCCAATGGATCGGAAAAACTGAATTTCGGCAGATTGCTGTCCCAGTTTATGGGTACTGGAAGATTATGCCGTTCCTGGTTGTCCACTTTGTTTCCAGTTGCCTTTTCCAGCAGAAAAAACAACGAAGTACAGCGGGAGGAGTAGGTAGACTGAATCTCCTTTTCGAGGGTTTGCCAGAATTGATGGATGCTGATTTCCAGTTTTTCCTGTAGTTGAGGGTGGATGACCTGTTGGAAATGTTGTTCAAGTAATTTCAGTGGCAGCAGCGGGTTGCGGTTCTTTGCCGGCAGCAGATCATCGGGTAGCTGGTAGTTATTGATAATCTGATGGAGAAGCGGCCGGATGCCATTTTCTTCGGTTTGGTTGAACCACGATTCTATTTTCCGGAAATATTCTTGTTCGCACTGGCTGGTGATTGAACTCAGTGTAGTGCCCAGTTGTTCTTCCACCTGCCTTAATTTTTCTTTATGTTCTTCATAATTATCTACCGAGCTATCAATCTCCTCCTGGTTCAATGAGAGAGACTTTTTCCTGGCAGTGATCAGGTAATGGGCCCGACTGGCAATATGCATTATTCGGCTATTCAGATGTTGAAGTAATGCCTCGTCGGCCTGCTTGCCTGTAAGTTCCAGTAGCCTGGCGGTAAAAGATTCCCAGTTTGTGGCTGAAAGCTCGAGTTTTTCCGATTCCTCCTGCCAGAAAAGCCAACGCTGTTCCTCACTTTTACCTAAAGGGTTTTCCTTCCTCAGTCGGTCGTAGAGATGATAGAGGGCGGAAAAAGCGTAGCATGGCTGGTTAAATCCCAGCTCTGCCAGTTCTTGACGACAGCGGTTGAGGATCTCATCCATCTTTTCTCTGGACGGATGTTCTGTCAGATCATAGTTGAGCACGAAGAGCAGTTTTGACGCCAGCCCCAAATCATGCAGGTGCTCGAGCAGGTGATAATCGGCTTGGCGCAGACCCATGCGGCTGCTGATAACATAAATAAGGATCGGACTGGTTGCCAGTTGCTGAATGGCAAGTGCCTGTTGCCCGGGGCTGGGAGTGTCCAGTCCCTGGCAATCCTGCATGACCACATATTTCGGCAGGATGGTGAAAGGGAAAAAAACGGTTGCTTGTTCGAGAAAGGTGGAAACTGGCTCGTTGGTAATAAATCCTCTGAACTGTTCTAGTTGTTCCTGGCTGAAAGAGAGGTTTAATTGTTCTCTTTGATAATAATCGGCTAAACTGCCATAGCCGGTCAGGAAATTCTTCAGTAATTGGTAATCTCTGTCAAAACTACCATGGCGGGTTAGCGTAGTCTTTTGTGAAAAATCTTCTAATAACTGCTTAATCCGTTGACGGTCGTCAGGCTCGAAAAGGGAAACCTCACTTTCTCCCAGCTCACTGGCAAAAAGAAAGTGACAGCTTTTTTGGAAGAGGTTGTCAGCCTGGTCCGGCGGAATAAGAGATATTTCACCATGCAAATCATTGCCATGGTGAATCGCCGTGACAAAAGTTGTGGTTATGCCGGCTCCCATGGGAAGAATGTTCTGTCCGAGCAGAGTGTTTAATAAAGTGCTTTTTCCAGATTTTACCGGGCCAATGACCGTGACCGGCAGGGAAAACTGATCGGAAAACCGAAGCAGTTCATGGATAGTGGCCAGCCATTTATCCAGTTTTGATTGCTCTTCCGGAATGGTGATTCGCAGGCCGCGAACGATATTATTCATTGTTTCCAGGCGTGCATGCAAACTGGAAAGCTGCGCCGGGTCGGGTGTTGATGTCATTGAAATTTCTCCAGCTTTAGATGGATTACAAT
>DQWO01000345.1 GCA_011042595.1 Pseudomonadota bacterium | reverse complement strand
AGCCAAGCCCGAACATCCTGAATGTATTCCCGACAATTTCTTGTTTTTTATACCCCTCAAGGGGGGTACTGAAAAGAGTGACAGCCTTTCAGGAGTAAGGCACTAAGAATAAAATGCCTATCGATGCTCAATCTCAGAAAATAGGATTTACTTTTCCCGGTCTGCGGTGCAAAAATAAACATTATCATAGCTTCTACTTGACAGGCCAGGCAGGACAGATGTAAGAATAATTGGCATCATACAAATCCCATCTTATAGTGAGTAAGGAGTCCTATCATGAAAGCAGTTAAAGATATTATGACCACACCGGTAATTACCGTTACCCCTGAAACCAATATCAAGGATCTGGCAACTTTGCTGACCAAAAATCAAATCAGTGGCGCTCCGGTAGTCGATAAAGAAGGAATATTGCTGGGAATTGTAACGGAAACTGATCTTTTATTTACCGAAAAACCTTTAAATATCCCTACTTTTTTTATCATTCTTGATACACTTGTTTATCTCGAAAATCCTTTTAAACTAGAGAAAGAATTGAAAGAGCTTACCGCCCGCACTGTCGCTGACATTTATACTCATGATTGTTTAACGGCTACCCCTGATACGCCAGTTGGCAGGGTTGCCAATCTGATGGTTACTGAAAAAAAATATCTACTGCCGGTTATTGACCAGAATGAAAAAGTAATCGGCATTATCAGTCGTACCGATATGATGTCCCTGATCAGCTGAAATTTGTTTGTCCCTCAGATCTATCAGTAGAAATTACAGTCCACTATGAAAGATATTTTTCCCAGCTTGACTGGGGAAGTGAACTTAATTACTCAGGTTTTATTGATTATTTTGCAAAAATTGTCTAAAGAGGAATATATTATCAGCAGGTCTCCGGATGAAACCATGAATTTCGGCGAAAAATTGAGCCGTGATTTGCTGTCTGGGTCTCATATCTTTGCTCTTTATGGAACATTAGGCGCGGGGAAAACCCTGCTTACTAAAGGTATTGCCCGAGGCCTGCAGGTTCCTGACTGGTATTACGTTAACAGCCCGACCTTTACCTTGATAAACGAGTATGAAGGCCGCTTGCCCCTGTACCATTTTGACCTTTATCGGCTGGATAACCAGGATGATCTGCTGGAAATCGGCTTTGAAGACTATTTGCAGAAACCCGGGGTTATGGTAATTGAATGGCCGGAAAAAGTCGGAGAAATGATACTTTCACTTGATTTTATCGGGATTACCCTGGCTATTACCGGCGAAGAACAGCGCGAAATTATTACCAGTTATAATAAACCATCAAATTAGTGTTCATCCGTAAATATTCATTTCCTGATGAACGCTTTCAGCGATCAGCTGTCAGCTTTCAGTAAAATATTGGAAAAAAGATCGTCAATTGACTGCATAAAGCTGAGAATGGAAACAAATTAATAATACCAACCTAACGAAAAAGATGGAGTTTTACGAAGCCATCAAGAATTGATTATTATGGCACTGATAGTACAAAAATATGGTGGAACATCGGTGGGAAGCATTGAACGGATTAAAAATGTTGCCCGCCGGATAATTGCCACCAAACACCAGGGAAATCAGGTTATTGCCGTTTTGTCGGCAATGGCAGGAGAAACCGATCGTCTGTTGAAACTGGCCGAGCAGCTGGAATTTGACCCTGAGAAAATAAATGAACGGGAAATGGATGTCCTGGTTTCAACCGGCGAGCAGGTTTCCATTGCCTTGATGTCCATGGCCATTGAAACCGTGGGGGAGAAAGCCTGTTCGTTTCTCGGCCACCAGATACAGATACTGACTGACGATGAATACACTCAGGCCAGAATTGAACGGATTGATCCTGAACGGATTCATAAAGCCCTGTATGATGGATATATTGTTGTAATTGCCGGCTTCCAGGGAATCGATAAAGAAGGAAATATTACCACTCTGGGTCGGGGTGGATCTGATACCAGCGCCGTAGCGATAGCCACCACAATGAAAGCTGACCTTTGTGAAATTTATACTGATGTTGACGGTATTTATACCACTGATCCAAATATTTGCCATCAGGCCCGCAAACTTGCCAAAATATCATATGATGAAATGCTGGAACTTGCCAGCCAGGGGGCCAAGGTGTTACAGATCAGGTCGGTGGAATTTGCCAAAAAATATGGGATCCCCCTTCATGTGCGATCAAGTTTTTCAGCTGATGAGGGAACTATTGTCTGTCAGGAGGATAAATCAATGGAAAAAGCTGTTGTTTCAGGTGTTGCAGCCAATAAAAATGAAGCAAAGATTACTATACATGGGATTCCGGATCGCCCGGGAATTGCGGCTACCATCTTTTCATCCATTGCGGATCGGGGAATTGTAGTGGATATGATCATCCAGAATATTTCTGAGGAAGGGTTGACCGACCTGACATTTACTGTTCCCAAAGATAATTATCAGTACTCCCTGTCCATCATCAACGATATTTGTCGGCAAATAGGGGGCAAGAATGTTCTTGGTGATGAAAAGATAGCCAAAGTTTCAATTGTTGGAATCGGTATGCGTACTCATGCAAACGTTGCCTCCCGGATGTTTTCCGCCCTGGCCCGGGAAAATATTAATATCATGATGATAAGTACATCTGAGATAAAAGTTTCCTGCGTCATCGCAGAGAAATATACTGAGTTGGCAGTCAGGGTTCTCCATGATGAATTCCAGCTGGATAAAGATCCTGATTATAAGGAATAAAAACTATGGCCATAATCAAAATATATGATACCACCCTGCGCGACGGCACCCAGGCGGAGGATATTTCCCTGATGGCTGGCGATAAGGTCCGCATAGCAAGAAAACTGGATGAGTTCGGCATTCACTATATTGAGGGCGGCTGGCCGGGATCCAACCCCAAAGATATGACTTTTTTCAAACAGATTAAAAAAGTCTCTTTGAAAACAGCAAAGATTACCGCTTTTGGCAGCACCCGTAAAATTGAAAACCAGGCCGAAAATGATCCTAACCTGCAGGCAATTATTGCCTCAGGGGTAAAAATAGCGACAATTTTTGGTAAATCATGGGATTTTCACGTTACCAATGCCCTTAATATCAGTCTTGTCGACAATCTGACGGTGATTGAGGATTCGCTCGCCTACCTGAAAGGGCAGATGGCTGAAGTCATCTATGATGCCGAGCATTTTTTTGATGGATTCAAACATAATAGGGAATACGCCCTGGAAACATTGAGGGCAGCAATCCGTGGCGGGGCTGACTGCCTGGTCTTATGTGACACCAATGGTGGTACCTTGCCCTTTGAACTGGCTGACATTATCAAACAGACGAAAAAAGGGCTGAAACCTCTTAAACAGCACCTGGGAATTCATGTCCATAATGACTCCGGGGTGGCGGTAGCCAATTCATTAATGGCCGTAACCTGTGGTGTCACCCATGTCCAGGGAACGATAAACGGCTTCGGTGAGCGCTGTGGAAATGCCGATCTGATTTCTATTATCCCCAATTTACAGCTGAAGATGGGTCATAAAGTACTGAAAAAGGAAAATCTGCAAAAGCTTGCATCGTTGTCCCGCTATGTAGATGAAATTGCCAATAAACGTCATAACAGCCGGCAACCATTTGTCGGCATGAGCGCCTTCGCCCATAAAGGCGGCATCCATGTCAGTGCCGTGCAGAAAGACCCTCTTACCTATGAGCATATTTCACCCGACTGGGTCGGAAACCGGCGGCGGGTGCTGGTTTCGGATCTCTCGGGCCGCAGCAATATTTTATATAAAGCCCATGAATATAATCTGGATGTGGGTGACGATGAACAAACCCGCAAAATTCTTGAACGGATTAAAGACCTGGAAAACCGGGGTTTCCAGTTTGAAGGAGCTGAAGCATCCTTTGAATTACTGGTAAAAAAGACTATGGGTACCTATAAACCTTTTTTCAATCTTCTGGGTTTTCGGGTAATCATTGAAAAATTCCGTCGAACCCGGGTGCCGCTTTCTGAAGCTACGGTCATGCTGCGGATCAATAAACATGTTGAGCATACGGCCGCAATCGGTGATGGTCCGGTTGAAGCCCTGGATAAAGCCCTGCGCAATGCCCTGGAAAAATTCTATCCCGTTTTAAAAGAAATCAAGTTAACCGACTACAAGGTTAGAATACTTTCTTCAGACCGGGGTACGAAAGCCGTTACCCGGGTACTGATTGAAACCACTGATGCTGCAGGAAATAAGTGGGGTACGGTTGGTGTATCGACCAATATTATCGAAGCCAGTTGGCAGGCTTTAGTCGATAGTATTGAATATAAACTTATCCAGAGTATGGATGATGAACATGAGCTATAAAGTCGCCATTCTGACGGTCAGTGACCGGGGTTCCGCCGGCCTGAGAGAGGATTTGAGTGGTCCGGCCATCCATGATTTTCTCAAATCATCAAAAGTCGATTTTCAGCTTATATCCCGAACAATAGTTCCGGATGAACAGGAAAAGATTATTCAAATGCTTCGTTTATGGTCTGATGATCATATTCCCCTGATTCTCACTACTGGCGGTACCGGATTTTCACCCCGCGACATAACCCCTGAAGCCACTCTCGCGGTTATTGAACGCCAGGCTCCCGGCTTTGCCGAGGCCATGCGTAGTGAAAGCCGCAAAATAACCCCCCATGCAATGATTTCTCGGGCAGTATCCGGCATTCGAAAGCAGAGCCTGATTATCAACCTGCCCGGGAGCATAAAAGGGGTTCAGGAATGCCTGGCGGTAATTTTTCCGGCTCTTCCCCATGCCCTGGATAAACTGATGGGAGACCAATCAGATTGTGGCCGCTGAGCATGAATCTTTTCAACTGGAGTTACGACCGGCAGCCGTTGTTGGCCTGGAAGAGATAATCGATCTTGACCAGCGATCTTTTGCCATGCCCTGGAGCTGGCAGATGTTTATTGATGAACTGTCCGGCGACGATAAACGTCTTTACGGTGTATTCCCGTCGAACCCGGATATGTCACCATTGCTGCTTGGTTTTGTCTGTTTTCACCATTGTCTTGATGAGGCTACCCTGCTCAGGATTGCGGTGCATCCTGATAAAAAGAGAAAAGGCATCGCCTCTTTTCTTATCCGGGAAATGATGGTTCTACTCAAGGATAAAGGAGTTAAGAAAATATTTCTTGAAGTTGGAATTTCAAATCATGCCGCCCGAAGATTATACCGTTCCTTTGATTTTCAGCTTATTGGCAGACGTCCTGAATATTATTCCGGCACTCGTGAAGATGCCCTGATAATGAAAGCAATGTTATAAATATGTTTCTTTTTCCCAGCACAGTCCTGCAACTGACAGAATTAACCCCTGATACGTTCAGAATCCGACTTTCCAGTCCGGAAAACTTTGCCCGGCAGTTTATCCCCGGACAATTTGTTATGGCCAGCGTTGCCGGGCCATCTCACCTCGATCCCTTATTGAAACGACCTTTCAGTATCTGTCGGCTCAGACCTGATGGTTTTGAACTGCTGATAAAAGTAGTCGGTCGGGGAACTGAAATTCTTCAGCATATGGCCATTGGCACATTACTGTCACTTCATGGGCCGCTGGGAAATGGATATCCGGTTAACGTCATCGGAAAAGATAGAAAAATCATGCTGGTTGCCGGTGGAATCGGCATCGCTTCAATAATCAGTTTACTGGATTACTGCCTTGAAGCTGCATATCCATTGAAAAATATCAACCTGATACTGGGGGCCAGAACTAGCAGCGAATTGCTCTATATTGATGAATTCCGGCAACTGACCGAAAAAGGATTAACTCTGTCAATAGCCACAGATGACGGAAGCAGGGGACACCGGGGCCTGGTAACCGACCTTGTTTCCCGGCAATTACAAAATAATGCTGAGAATAACCCGATTATCCTTTCATGCGGACCATTGCCCATGTTGACTGCCCTCGGGAAGTTGGCTGTGGAGGCATCCTGTCCCTGCTACCTCAGCCTGGAAAGCCGTATGGCTTGTGGTTTTGGTGTCTGCCTTGGATGTGTAACCAGGAATAAAACGAAGGATGAGAAGCATCCATGGGTTAAAGTTTGTCACGATGGACCTGTTTTTGATGCTGCAACCCTGCAACTGTAGCAGGCGCAGCGAGAATGAGCGAGAGCCATGCCGGAACATCATCAAAAACAATGAATTGCTTTCCAGTTGGGTGACCGCAGCAAGCGGGGTGAAGACACCTTTTACTTAAAGAAACGCAGGATCTATGATTGACCTTTCTGTATTGCTTGGTTCCGGATTACGGTTGAAAAATCCGGTGATGACCGCTTCCGGGACCTTTGGTTATGGTCGTGAGTATGAACCATATCTGGAATTGAACAAACTCGGAGCGGTAGTCACCAAAGGACTTTCCCTCTTGCCAAAACCCGGGAACGAACCTCCCCGAATAGTCGAAACTCCCTGCGGTATGCTGAACGCCATTGGCCTGGAAAATATCGGGGTTGAGGCATTCTTAAGTGATGAATTACCTGCCCTGAAGGCTGCTCAGGCCACTGTGGTGGTGAATTTTTTCGGAGAAACCATTGATGAATATGAAGAACTGGCCGAGATTCTGGATCAGGAAACCGGAATTGACGCTCTGGAAATCAATATTTCATGCCCCAATGTAAAAGCTGGCGGACTGCAGTTTGGTACAGATCCCCGGATGGCAGCCAGCCTGGTTACCGCTGTACGCCGGCGGACAAGCCTGCCACTGATTACCAAATTATCCCCTAATGTTACTGATATTATCAGTATTGCCATGGCTGTGGAAGCGGCCGGCAGCGACTGTGTTTCCCTTATTAATACCTTGACCGGGATGGCGGTTGATCTTCAGAGCCGCAAGCCGGTTTTGGCTAATATCACCGGCGGACTCTCAGGACCGGCCATCAAGCCCATTGCTTTGCGGATGGTACATCAGGTCGCCCGAAACGTAAATATTCCGGTGATTGGTATCGGGGGGATTTCTTCAACCAACGATGCGCTGGAATTTCTGCTGGTGGGGGCAACCGCCATTCAGGTGGGAACCTGTAATTTCGTCAATCCTGCCATCACCGCTGAGATTGCCGCTGGGATTGAAACTTTTTTGCACGAGAGTTCAATCAGTCATATCAGCGATTTTATCGGCTCGCTGCAACTTGCTTAGACTGAGGCTGGCATTGATTTTCTGCGCCTCAAGCTACGATGATTAACATAAGATAAGATAGCAGAACGGCGGGATTCCTTGATAAATTTAAATTCTACGGCGGTGAGATAATGTGGCAGATGATTTTCCTGCTTCAATTCCTGCTCTTTACTCCTGATAACCCGGGCGAGAAAATCCCCCTGTAAATCACCTTCTTTTTCCGTCTCAAACCTGAAAATAATCAACGTTCCATGACGAAGCAAAGGGCAGGGGGTTGTAAACAACATGCCACCGCCGCTCAGATTAACTGCTTTTCCAGGATAAGGACCAAGCAACTGGTTTTTTTTATTGATAATGCTGAATTCCAGCGAAAGGATAAGGGGAAACCGGAGGAATCCGCGACGGTTATCATCCATAATCAGATTTGCCTTTTATCGGGGGCCGATAGTGTCCCAGTGGGAACATTTGGGACACTTCCATACCACTTCATCAAGTTGATAGCCACATTGCCTGCATTGATATGGTTTATGCTCCGGCTTGTAGGTATCAAAAAAGTTCTGCAAAAAACATTGATATTCCCCACAATTTTCTGTTGCCCGAAGCAGTTTGGCCACTGCGGTAAAAATTCCCGCAGCATCAGGTTTTGTCGCCAAAACCCGCTTTATCCAGTCAGCAGCTTCGTTTGTACGACTATTATCCAACAAAAAATTACTATAGCAAAGGATAAAATGGACATTATCTGAATATTTATCCAGATAATGTCGGTAAAATTCATCCTTTATCTGGTTATTTCTTTCAGCAGGCAGCTGGGAAAAACGACTAACAACCAACGATACCAGGTCAGAATTAAGCTCAAAAGCCTTTCTCCATGATTTAAGCGCCTCTTGCTCTTTTCCAGTTTTAACCTGTAAATCACCCAGATGCAACCATGCATCCATACAGTTTTCATTGATACCGATTGCCCGACGATAGAAACTCTCAGCCTTAGAATCATTACCAGATTGCTCGGCATCCTTTGCCATTTCAGTGGTCAAATGTGCCAGAATATTATGAGAATTATCGCTATCACTTAATTCAGTGAGTTTTTTCTGAACCATGATAGCTTTATCCCATTCACGGCATAATTCATAAATACCGCCCAATTCATGCAAGGCATCGACATAGGTTGGTGCCTTTTCATGCAATTCTTCAAAAGTCTTTCCGGCCCGTTCAATAAGACCGGCTTTTTTATAATCCAGGCCGATTTCAAACATGGTCTGCAAGGTAATATCTTCAGGTAGGGAAGAACGTAAAAGGAGATTACGATGAATTCTAATGGCGCGGTCAACTTCGCCGGTGTTGCGAAATAACTGACCAAGCGCCAGATAAATTTCGCTGGTGGCTGAACTCATCTGGGCAACCTTAATGAATTCAACCAGCGCCCGGTCGGTTTCGTTGGAAAGGATATAGGATAAGCCCCTGAAGTAGGAACGGAGAAGAATTTCCTGATCTTCAGATTCCCCATTGTCTTTCGCTACGTTATCTGGCTGTTTGCTACGGCTGGAAAAGGAAAACTTTCGTTTCAACAACAAAAGAAGAAGAGTCAGGAGAAGAAGGACCAGCACAATGCCGGCAATCAGGAAAATATTCATATAATCACTGGGTTACTGAAATTGTGTCATCCGGTTTGTCAGCGGTCAGCTCAACGTCAGGAACCACTGCTTCGGTCAAAGGTAAATTACGGAATTTTTCCAACTCTGTTTCCAGATCTTTAATTTGTTTATCCTTTTTTTTCATTGTCCGGCGCTGACGGAAAAGTACCATGATATCAACAATAGCCACAGAAATGGCCCCGCAGAAAATGGCTAAGAAAAGTAAAGCATATAAAGGTATTTCCAAAGGGCCTAAAACAACAAATGCCAGGTCATAGCGTAAAGAAACCGGTAGTGATAATGCGCCCATATTCTCAAAAACAAAAATCAGCAGTAAGGTTAAAAAAAGGAGCAGAAAAGTAATTTTTACATATCTCATTTCAGATTCATCCTTTCAGCCGTAAAATATTTCACTAAATTTCCATAAGTCTCTCGAAGATGCTGAGGCATGACCTTGGTTTCTCCGATAACCGGCATGAAATTATAATCTCCCTGCCAACGGGGAACAATATGAAAATGGAGATGGGCATCAATTCCGGCTCCAGCTATTTTCCCCAGGTTAATACCACCATTGAAACCATCAGCCTGAAGGGCAAGTTGCAAACAGGCAACGGAACGCCGAAAAAGTTCCATTAATTCCTGAAACATCGGGGCCGATAGTTGTCCGAGGTCATTAACATGTTTAAATGGTACCACCATCAGATGGCCATTATTATAAGGATATCGGTTCATCAGGACATAGGCATGTTCACCCCGGTAAAGAATCAGGTTTTGCTGGTCATCAGATTCCGTGGCAATCTGGCAAAAAAGGCAACGATCCTTAAGGGATTGTTTATTGTCATCAAGGATGTATTCCATCCGCCAGGGAGCCCAGATTACCTTTTGACTCATGCTAAAAACCTTCATTCCTTTCTCTTATCGCAGAGATAGGCAATGATCTATCATGTTTCCAGCCCCATTTCCACTATTTTTCTTAGACCTGTGTGGGAATAAATGCTATGAAAAGATAGGAGGTTTTAATGAAAGACGCCACGCTGCAAGATAAAATCAAGGATTTGGAAGAACTGCTGGAGAAAAAAAGAGCCGCAATTCCACGTCATTCGGTCAGACCATACCAGCTGCTGGAGATCGAAGAACTGGAAGAGGATTTAATGGAATTAATAAAAAGAAAGGAAATTTCTCATGATTCTGGATGCACAGACAACTGAGCTGAATGCTATTATGACCGTGGCTGATCTGATGGCGGCCGCCGCCCGCACCGCCCCGAAAGGGAAGGGGGCTGACCGGCTGATTTCCATGATTTTTACCGGTGAAGATAAAGACCTGGTCGCTGCCAGGATGGCAGAAATTGCCATAGAGGAAGATATCGCTTTTTTTCAGCGGGATGCTGAAAATATTTATCAGTGTACAGCCGTACTGGTTCTGGGAACTTCGCTGGCCCCACTGGGAATTCCTCATTGTGGTTATTGCGGCTACGAAGACTGCCAGGCATGCAACCAGGAAGACGGACGCTGCAGTTTCAACATTATTGACCTTGGGATCGCCCTGGGATCAGCCGTAGCCACGGCTGCTCTGCATCACATCGACAACCGCATTATGTTTTCTTTCGGCAGGACCGCCCTGGAAATGGGTTTATTGCCAGCAAACGCCAGGCTTGCCTATGGTATCCCCCTGTCGGTTTCCAGTAAGAGTCCGTTTTTTGATCGCTGAGTCCAGGTTTTATCTTATAGGAGAGATTACTGGGAGGTTGTCCGAGGATAATTTTTTGAGCATAACGATGAGTTGGGGGAAAAGGGCATTTTCGGAAAACCTCCTAGCGGATATCTTTCAGGTTTAACTGTATAGACTGGTTGCCATTCCAGGTATTGATCTGCGGGACAAAGGCAAGATCAATCCGATCTCCGGCAGAAATCTGCCGATCACCCATATTGAAACCTATGGCGTTGCTTTTAGCAGAATGATCACGGACATGTAAACGCAGATGATTTTTACCAACGATTGAGGCCCGGTTTACCTCAAGTTCTTCGGCCACAAAAATCGGTTCAGGGTTACCAAAGCCAAACGGTGCCAGTTGAGCTAAATCCTGGAGAAGTTGAAATGACAGATCACCGAGATTAAGCCGGCCATCAACTGTAAGTTCCTGTTGCAGCTTATGACTTTGCAGCTGTTCAGCCACCAGGTTGTCAAGTGAATTTCGAAATGCTTCCAGATTATTATGGTCAATGGAAAAACCGACAGCCATCTGATGTCCACCAAAGCGATTCAGATGTTCGCTGCACCTGGTAATCATATCCAGTAAATGAATTCCCGGGATACTGCGCCCGGAGGCCTTGCCAACCCCGT
>DQWO01000097.1 GCA_011042595.1 Pseudomonadota bacterium | reverse complement strand
GCCATCCTGCAAGCGGCGCTGTAAGTAAAGCAATTCAGTAGTGGATTGGGGGACGTCTACATAGATCGGGTCGAGCTGTTGAATCGTGGCCAGAGCTAGCGGCTGATACGCCGTAACAATAGCTCCTTCAGTAACCCGGGATCTGCCGATACGGCCGGAGATCGGAGCCGTTACTTTGGTGTAGCCAAGATTAATTCGTGCTGTTTCCAGGGTAGCTTGATAATAGCGAATATCGGCCTCAACCTGAATCAGGGCGGCAGCCGCGTCATCATACTCCTGCTGGCTTACCGCTTTGTCCGCCAGCAGATCCCGGTAACGTTCAGCTCGGGCCTTGATCGAAGGGAGCGTGGCCTCAGCCCGGCCCAGAGCTGCCAGAGAATTATTGAGAGTTGCCTGAAAAGGAGCCGGATCGATCTGATAAAGCACTTGACCGGCCTTGACATCCGAACCTTCCGTAAATAGGCGTTTCAGAATCAACCCGCTGACCTGGGGCCGGATTTCAGCAACTCTGAAAGCCGCCGTGCGTCCCGGTAATTCAGTAGTCAATACGACCTTTTGGGTTTTTACCGTCATGGTTGTGACCTGGGGTAAGGAACGCGGCGGCGGCGCCTGCTGTTTCCGCTCGCACCCCGTGAAGAGAAGACCTGCCGAGAGAAGCGCCAGCAAAATGCTCAATTTGAGAAACTTGGGTACCATTCGATTAAAATGCATTTAATGTTCTCCTGATAATCATTAAAAAACTTATTAAAAACTTGGTTTATAGTGCAAAAAAATCAACGCTAAATCACGAAGGGATCAGCCCTTTGAAAAGGATATTCAGGATTTCATCCGGATCCTGCGGATAGGGATGTTGCTCGGGAGCTTCAAGCCAAAGATTAAGAAAGGCGTTGCTGAGGCTATCAAGCGCGACCGCGAGGTGGTACGGCTTAGCAATATTCTGAAACCGTCCCTTTTTTATTCCATCCGCAAAGATTTTAGCAAGACTTTGTAAAATCAGGCTGTATTGTTCCCGAAGTTCATCATCAAGGCCAGCCTTGATATTAAAACTCGCGCCCCGGGTTTCAGCAAAGTAGAGACGAATAATAGGAGTGTTTCCCATAAAGACCGCACCTTTAGTCCGCACGTAATTTCTCAGTTTTTCAATCTCATCATCGGTTTCAGTCAGGGCCTTCCTGAGGGCCACATGAAATTTGTCAGCCTGTTCAAGAATAAGAGATTTGTAAAGATCCTCCTTGTTTTTAAAAAACTTGTAGAGAGTTCCGATAGCAAACTCGGCGGTCTCCGCAATCTCCTGCATAGAGACGTTATGGTAGCCCTTTTCCGAAAAAAGCGTCAGGGCGGCCCCAAGCATCTCCTGGCGCTGCCTGAGTTTATCTCGGTCCCGACGTGGTAATTTTTCCTTTTCTATCATTTACCCCTCCGTTTCATAAAGTGACGTACGATTCACTTTTTATAACAGCATAATATGGATGTCAAGCAGAAAGTTAAGCACATTAAATTCGGTAGCAACCAACCGGCAACCACAAACCCACAGGAGAAAACCACTATGACCATCCGTCTACCGTCGATAATTTTTTGATTACATCATAAAACCTCCGTATTTATAAAACCCAAGGCGGGCTTGACACCCGTAACCAAAATTAAGGTATCAGGATGTTCCGGCATGGCTCTTGCTCATTCTCGCGGCACATCGTGTGCCACTCCGAGGTGTGTGCCGCGAATCACCGTCGTGGTGATTCGTTCGGCACCCAATGCCGCTATGAGTCAAGCCCGAACATCCTGGATGTATTTCCGACAATTTCTTGTTTTTTACACCCCTCAAGGGAGTACTGAAAAGAGTGACAGCCTTTCGGGCGTAAGGCACTAAAGAACCTCATCTTCAGACCAGTCAGGAGGGTGTTCGTCTACTATGTAGACAACAGTGATGGAGATGGGAAATTAGATGTAAATACATAATTAGGGCGTGAGAAGGGCGTTTGCGCTGTTTTTCAGCCAGTTATTTGATTTCACCACCCTCCCCCCATATCTTTTTCTGTGGCACTCTCCGTGTCTACTAAATAAACACATTTCGGCTTGATTTTTTTTACGGACTTATATTTTTCGAAAAACACTATAAAAACAGATGCTTATCTATATGGCTTATTTGTTGCTAAGATATTTGGATAGATTTAGGTAAATCAGATAAAATTTCGTCTTGATGGAGGTTTCACAATGGAAATTAGTAAGGTTTTTATTGTCGGTGGGGGATTGATGGGCTGCGGGATTGCCCAGGTCTGTGCCCAGTCCGGAATTCAGGTGATTATAAATGACGTTGAGCAAAAGGCCCTGAATCGGGGAATGGAAAATATCGCTTGGTCGGTAGGCAAGCTGATTGAGAAAGGAAAACTATCTGAAGACAAGAATTCTATATTAGGACGCATTCAAACGGCTACGGACTTTTCCAGAGCTAACGAGGTTGATCTCGCAATTGAAGCTGTTTTTGAGCGGTTGGATTTAAAACAGAAGATCTTTAAAAAACTTGATGAAGTCTGTAGGCCGGATGCTTATTTAGCCAGCAATAGTTCCGCCATACCTACAACTGAACTTGCGGCAGTTACGAATCGTCCGGAAAAGGTGCTGGGTCTCCATTTTTTTAGTCCGGTTCCCATGATGCAGGTCGTAGAGGTTATCAAGGGAATGAATACCTCGGAAGAGACCATGCAGACAGGTGTTGAGTTTGTTAAAAAATTGGGGAAAGAATCCGTTCGTGTTGAAAGTGATGTCCCGGGGTTTTTGCTGAACCGGATCAATTTAGTGGGCTATGTTGAAGCTATTCGTTTACTGGAACAGGGTGTTGGAACAGTTGAAGAGATAGATACTGGGGTTAAGCTGGGTTTTGGCAGAAAGATGGGCCCTTTTGAGACCGGTGACATGGTGGGCCTGGATGTTTCCTTCAACGGTCTGAGTGCAATTTATGAAGAGAGTCAGGATATCCGTTATTATCCCCCGCAATTATTGAGACGTAAGGTAAAGGCGGGCCAGTTAGGGCGCAAGACCGGTCATGGTTGGTATGTCTACAGCAAGAAGAAAATCAGTTAAACAGGAAAGGTCAAAAAAAGCGGATTATTAACCAATTTTTTAATCAGGAGGTCGAGTAATGAAAGAAGTGGTTATTGTCAGTGGTATGCGTACCCCGATTGGGGGATATGGTGGGACCCTCCGTGATATCCCCGTGTACAAATTGGGTAGTCTGGTTTTGAGCGAAGTCCTTAAAAAAGCAAAAATAGAACCTGAACTTGTAGACGATGTGATTATGGGCCAGTCTTATCAGAATGGTGAATGTGCAAATGCCGCACGTATGGCTTTGCTGGAGGCGGGATGGCCCTATGAAGTTCCTGGAGTAACTTTGGATCGCAGGTGTTGTTCGGGTATGGACGCCATATTCTTCGGTGTTATGAAAATTCAGACCGACAACGCCGATATTGTGGTAGCCGGCGGGATGGACAGCCTGAGTCAGGCCGAACTTTATATCCCAGGACATATAAAGTGGGGTTTGGGCGGCAAGGTTGACGACAAATGGGGTGTTATGCCTAAGGGGCATGGCGCGCTTTCCATGTGGGGTTTACCCATCTACGATAGAATACAACGGGCTCGGGTTATGTCTCAACCAATTGAAAGATGTGGGGAATTAAATTCCATGATGACTTGGGCTGAGGCGGCGGCTAAAAACGAGAATATTTCGCGGCGTGAGGCTGACGAATGGTCCTATAACAGCCACCTCAAAGCCATAGCTGCAATTGATTCAGGTAAATTTAAAGATGAAATTGTCTCGGTTCCGATTCCCCAAAAAAAAGGTGAACCGTTAATTTTTGCTGAAGATGAAACCCCTCGCCGGAATATTTCTTTAGAAAAACTTGCCCGGCTATTACCGGTATATCCCGGCGGTGTCTGTACGGCTGGTAATTCGTCGACGGAGAACGATGGCGCGGCAGCCGTGGTTTTAATGAGCAAAGAAAAAGCCCAGGAGCTGGGTTTGGAACCGTTGGCCTACTTCAGGTCATGTGCTGTGGCTGGGGCTGATCCAACCCTCACTTATCCGGCAGTGCCGTCATCGGTAGAGAAAGCACTCAAGAAGGCAGATATTACCATAGACGAAATCGATCTTTTCGAAATTCAAGAGGCTTTTGCGGTTCAGGCTTTAGCCGACGCAAGATTGATGAAGATTAAAGATGAGGATTTTGTCGAAAAAGTCAATATCAATGGTTCCGGCATCTCTCTTGGTCATCCGATTGGCGCTACCGGTGCTATGCGAATGGTTACACTGCTTCATGAGATGAAAAGGTGTCAACATCGTTTCGGTTTGGAGACCATCTGCGGTGGTGGTGGACTTGGAATCGCGGCTGTGTTCGAAAGAATCTAATGGTTATCTCAATGGGGAAGTATAATGACTGAAATTGCAATTGTTGAATGTGCCCCCAGGGATGGTATGAGGTTAGCTGCAAATGATGTGTCAATAGAAGAGAAGGTCTCTTTTATTGATGCTTTATCAGCAGCTGGTGTTAAAAAAATTGAGGCCGTATCTTTTGTCCATCCCCGATTTATACCCCGGATTGAGGATGCTGAAGCTGTCATTAAGCAGCTGCCGAAAAGGTTGGGAACTTCATATGTGGGTATTACCCCTAATGAGGTAGCTTGTCGCAGGGCCATGCTCACAGACATTGATGATATTTTGATACTGGTTGCGGCCAGTGACCTGTTTAATCAAGTGGCCCTTGGATATTCATTAAGGACTATGATGAATAAAGTTATACCTGCAATAATAAATGTGGCCCGAGAACAGGGGAAAGGCGTCAGGGCCTATATCCTGACCGCCTTCGGCTGTCCTTATGCGGGGCCGGTTTCTGCCTGTCAGGTTGAAGAACTTGTAGCCAGATTGGATTTTATGAGCGTGAATGAGATTTCATTTGTCGACAGTACCGGCATGGCTACCCCGGTCCAGGTCAAGAAACTACTTTTGCCTTTATTGAAAATGGACTTAAAGTCTGATCTCGCAGTTCATTTTCATGACAACCGGGGTATGGGAATGGCCAATGCCATGGCTGCCTTTGACGCTGGAATAAGGATTTTTGATACCGCTGTAGGCGGGATGAGTGTCTTGCCATTCGGGGCTCCTGAACAACAGGTGGCAACTTGGAACATTCCCACGGAAGACCTGGTTAATATGTTTGAATCCATGGGGGTCAAGACTGGGGTCGACTTGGATCGCCTTCTTGATTGTGTCGCCACAGCCGAAAAAATAGTTGGGAAAGAGTTGACCGGTCACATCCTTAAAACCGGCCGTACTGATCGGGTTTTTAATGCTCCCAAAAAATTAAAGCTAACTAACCCAACAGGAGGAATCTGAGAATGAATTTTGAGTTAACTGAAGAACAAGTACTTTTCAAGGAAGCTATCAGTAACTTTGCCCAAAAAGAGATCATGCCGCTGGTAGACGAGGCTGAAGAGAATAATATTTTTCCAAAACAGCTTTTCAAAAAGATGGGATTACTGGGTTTTTTATGTCCCCGCTACCCGGTGGAGCTGGGTGGTGGCGGTGGTGATAAGGTCATGGATTGTATCATGACCGAAGAACTCAATAAAGTAAACTGTGGGATTGCCGCATCACTTATGGTTCAGGGAGGCCTTAGTACTCAGCCCATCTTTAAATTTGGCACAGAGGAGCAAAAAAATAGATACCTTATTCCCGCAATCAAAGGGGAAAAAATAGGTGCTTTTGCCCTGACCGAACCTAATTCCGGTTCCGATGCCGCATCAATAAAAACTCGAGCTGTGCGTGACGGAGGCAACTACATTATTAACGGGACCAAGACCTTTATTACCAATGGGCCGATATGTGACTTTGTGGTTGTGGCGGCCTATACAGATATCAACAAACGGGGGACCGGGATCAGCCTTTTTATTGTCGAAAAGGGAATGGAGGGATTCTCGGTTCCTCGGAAGCTGGATAAAGTCGGGAACTGTTCTATTGAGACCGGGGAATTGGTTTTTGAGGATTGCCGGGTGCCCGCCGAAAATTTAATTGGTGAACAAGAGGGAGGAGGGTTTGATATGATTGCCGACACCCTTACCCAGGGACGTATAACCTACGGTAGCCGTTGTACCGGCGTGGCCCAGGCAGCCTATGATCTGAGTGTTGATTATGCCCGGGAGAGGATTCAATTTGGAAAACCCATTATTAAATTTCAGGCAACCAGATTCAAACTAGCTGAAATAGCGATGAATATCGATATTATGCGTTCCTATACTTTCCGGGTTGCCCGCATGTATGATCAGGGACAAAAGGTTCGTAAAGAGTCTTCTATGGTCAAGCTTTTTACCTCGGAAGTGCTTCAGAAAATCCTTGCTGATTCTATGCAGATACATGGCGGTTATGGATATATGAAGGAATATCCAATTCAAAGGCTCTGGCGTGACGGTAGATTATTTACAATTACCGAAGGCACTTCTGAAATACAACGTCTTGTTATTGCCAAAGAAACACTTGGTTAGTACCTTACTCCTGAAAGGCTGTCGTAAAAAACAAGAAATTGTCGGGAATATATTCAGGATGTTCGGGCTTGGCTCATAGCGGTATTGGCCGCCGAACGAATCACATGATGTGATTCGCAGCGGACGCCTCGGAAGCCGGACATGGACGGCCGGCGAGAATGAGCGAGAGCCATGCCGGAACATCCTGACACCTTAATTTGGGTTGCGGGCGTTAGCCCGCCTTAGGTTTTATAAATACGGAGGTTCTATGATGGAGATCAAAAAAGTAGCAGTTATCGGAATGGGAACTATGGGGAGTCAGATCGGAATTGTTTGTGCCCGTGGAGGTTTTCAAACGGCAATGGTAGATGTCAATTCCATTCAGGTGGAAAATGGAATGAACAGCATCCGGAAATTTTTTAAAGGACAAGAGAAAAAGGGTAAGATAGGCCGGGAATCAAGTGAAAAGATCTTGTCGCATATGACCAGCGGTACCATGATTGAAGAGGCTGTGGAGGATGTCGATTT
Organism: Pseudomonadota bacterium; assembly: GCA_011042595.1. Taxonomy (GTDB): domain Bacteria; phylum Desulfobacterota; class Anaeroferrophillalia; order Anaeroferrophillales; family Anaeroferrophillaceae; genus DQWO01. The sequence goes on along the minus strand of DQWO01000097.1, from coordinate 4,461 downwards.
GGTAATTGAAGCAGTGTTTGAAGATGTGGAAGTTAAAAAGAATATTTTTCGGAAACTGGATAAAACCAGTCCCTCAAAGACGATTCTAGCCAGTAACACTTCGACCCTCTGGGTTGCGGAGCTTGCTGCGGCCACCAATCGTCCACAACAGTGCCTCGGCACCCACTTTTTGATTCCGGCAGCGTTAACCCCGATGGTCGAAGTTGTCAGAGGCCCGGTCACCTCTGATGCGACTCATAATACAGTCATCGACTTCTTGACCAAGTGCGGCAAGGAAACTGTAACCGTTGCTGACTTTCCGGGATTTGTTATCAACCGGCTTTACTTGCCTATGGTTAATGAGGCTTTTTTCGCACTTGAGACAAGTATTGCTACAGCCGAAGAGATCGACAGAAGTTGTGTGAAAGGTTTAGGTTTTCCTTTAGGTCCGCTGGCTGCCGCAGATGCTTTTGGCCTGGATATCCTTTTAGCCTGCATGAAGACATTTCACCAGGAATTGGGTGATAAATATCGACCTTGCCCCTTGCTAGTGAAGCTTGTCAAAGCAGGTCATTTGGGTAGAAAGAGTGGTCAAGGGGTTTATAGTTACAACCACAAATGACATAAAATTATCAACGAGAGGTTTGAAATGTTAGTTTTTAGTGATGAACAAAAAATGATTAAAGCGATGATTGGAAAGTTGGCTAAAGATAAGATTTCTCCTTTAAGTGAGGATGCAGATGCTGCCGGCCATTCATCACCTGAAATGGTCAAGCTGTTAGCTCAAAATGGTCTTTTGAAGATGGGCGTCCCTGAGGCCTATGGTGGAATCGGAGCATCTTACACAACGATTGCCATGGCTGTAGAAGAGCTGGCCAAAGTGGATGCCTCTGCGGCTATGATTGTGTTTGTAACCCAGTCGCTCATCCAGATATTGAAACAATGGGGAAGTACAGAGCTGCAAGATAAATTCTTTAAAAAAATGTCTTCCGGTGACAAGGTAAACGCCTTTTCCCTGACGGAACCAAATTTTGGTTCGGAATCGGCTTCAATTCAAACAAAAGCCGTGCTGGATGGTGATGATTACATAATTAACGGTACTAAAATTTTTGTGACGAACGGAGATATTGCCGATTTTGTGCTGGTTTTTGTACGTACCGGCGAGGGCGAAAGGCATAAAGGTTTATCCGCAATTGTTGTGGATACCCGGAACACACCCGGATTTAAGGTAGGTAAACATGAAGATAAGCTGGGGTTGCGGGGTTCGGATATGGCGGAAATAATCTTTGAGGATGCCAGAGTTCCCAAGGCTAATATAATTGGTGAACCTGGAAAAGGCTGGGATGTTCTGGTTTCAGGAGGGGCCGATATGCGCTCTTATGGTCCGGGTGCCATGGCTGTCGGTATAGCTCAGGGAGCACTCGATTATGCGGCTAATTATGCCAAGGAGAGGGTTCAGTTTGGTGCTCCGATCAGCAAACTTCAGGCCATAAGATTTATGCTTGCTGATATGGCTATTCAGACAGAAGCGGCGAGATCGCTTCTTTATCGAACCACAGCCTTAATGGATTCCGGATCAGAAGACAATAAGTTGCGAGGCAGTCTGGTTTCATCAACTAAATGCTTCGCTTCCGATGTCGCCATGCGAGTGACAACCGATGCGGTGCAACTTCTGGGTGGCTATGGGGTTATGAAGGAATATCCTGTAGAAAGGATGATGCGTGATGCGAAGATGATTCAAGTGTTCGACGGTTCCAATCAGATCCAAAGAGTTATTGTGGCCAAGAATCTACTTTCTTGATTCCGGTCATGATCCATCGGTAATCGACCAATAAATAGAAGGTCAATTTATAATGAGTTTTAACCATCTGAGAGGTGATATTTATGGAATCGACAATTATTTATGATGTGAAAGAACAAGTTTGCACTATTACACTCAATCGTCCGGAGGTTTTCAATGCTTTAAATCTTCAATTAGTCAGAGATTTGATTGCGGGTTTAAAAAGAGCTGATCTTGATCCCCTGGTGAGGGTAGTCATCCTTAAAGGGGCCGGCAAGGCCTGGTGTGCGGGAGGTGATTTGGAGGAATTGCTGGAATTGACAAACGGGTGTGCTGCTGAACGCCGTGCCTATCTTGTGAATTTCAAAGAGATGATTGATACTTTAAGGGGCATTTCAAAACCGATAATTGCCGCTGTACATGGGGCTTGTGTGGGTGGAGGTAACGAGGTAAATATAGCCTGTGATCTTACTATCGCCTCAGAAAGGGCCAAGTTCGGTCAGGCCGGGCCACGCGTAGGTTCAATACCGGCCTTTGGGGTTCCGCAAAATCTGCAAATACTTGTAGGAGAAAAACGTTCCCGGGAGATTACCTACTTTTGTGATCTCTACAAGGCTAGTGAAGCCGAAGATATGGGTTGGATCAACAAGGTTGTAGCTCCCGAAGACCTTGATGCGGAAGCAGAAAAATGGGCTCAGAAAATTATTGAAAAAAGTCCTACAGCGATTACGCTAGGAAAGAAAATGCATAATATTTACTATGATACGCTCTCTTCCAGCGCTGAAATGGGTGTGGAAATGCTTACTTTGTTTTGGGGTACGGAAGAGGCCCGAGAGGGAATGTTGGCTTTTAAGGAAAAACGCATCCCTGTTTTTGATTGATGCGTTATTAACTCCTCTTACAATCGTTGGAATTTCAGTACCTCGCCATCCCTGGTTAAAGGGATGGCGAGGTGAGTTTGCCCGCGCTTAATCCTGTGAATTCATTTTTATTCTATCCATCAGTTTGTATTGTTCTATTTTCTTGTAAAAAGTTCTTCTGCTGATGCCCAGAATCTTAATAGCTTCTGTTTTAGTTTTTGATCTTTCCAGTACCTTTCTGATTACATTTTCCTCTACTTGTCTGAGTACCGAGTTAAGTAGATTACCACTTTCCGTAGCGATGGAATCAGTCAATGCTTCAGGCGGTTTGGATTTCCCCTGAACTTTTAGAAAACTTGGCAGCGAATTGGGTGTAAGTAGAGAACTCGTAGCCATGGTGGCCGCATAGTCCACCACTCCCTTCAACTCCCGAACATTACCCGGCCACTCATAAGATTTCAATAGTTCCATGGATTCAGGAGTGAAAATCAAATTTTGTCCCTGAGCCGAAGTATACTCTGTCAGAAAATGGTCTACCAATATGGGAATATCTTTTTTCCGCAGCCTTAGGGGGGGCAGGTTGATAGTTATGGTATTGATGCGATAGAATAGATCGTCACGAAAGTGCTTATGAAGAATGTGATCGGTCAAGTTCTTGTTGGTGGCGGAAATAAGTCGGACATCCACTTGGACAATCTTTAAGCCGCCGATCTTTTTAAAACGACCTTCCTGGAGAACCCGGAGGATCTTTGCCTGGCTTTGAAGGGATGCATCGCCTATTTCATCCATGAAGAGGCTTCCTCTGTGGGCTTGTTCAAAAAGACCCTTCCGGCCCTCCGGTCGAGCCCCGGTAAAAGCTCCTCTTTCATACCCAAACAACTCACTTTCAAAGAGATCATCCGGTATGGCCGCGCAGTTTATGTCAACAAAGGGCATTTTCCCGCGCTGACTCACAAAATGAATTGCCCGCGCGAGAAACTCCTTACCCGTGCCGGTCTCACCTATAATCAATACCGGCAAGTTGGTTCCAGCCGCTTTCTGGGCATTAAGAAGGGCGATCTTAAATGCAGGATCTTCACCTTTTAAATTGCCAAACTCAGAACTTAGACTTTCTGATAACAGTCGTTGTTTATCGAAATATGAATCTACAGACTCTTCAGAAAAGGCGAGTTCTGATCTGATAATTTGGCCTTCAATCTCAGGCCTTGTTGTTGACACTCTTGTCATGTATATGATTTTTCAACCTGTTTGGAATAAACCCGGAAAACATCACCTGCAACGCCCCAGTTTATGTAAAATTTCATCAAAAACTTTACGTTCATGATCTGTTAGTTGTGAAAGAAAATGCTGATTTGCAGTATCGTAAATATGAGTAAGAGCCCCCCGTAATGACCGCGACCGCTCTGTTAGCCGGACATAAAGTGCCCGACGGTCGTTAGGGTTAGCCTGGCGGATTACGAGCTGATTCCGTTCAAGCCGATCCAGAATTCCGGTCAGAGTGGATTTGTCCAAGGCAACTTTCTCCGCGAGCCGGGTAATCAGAATGTTGTCCTCCTCGTAGAGGGCGATCAATAAAAAGAACTGGGGCTGAGAGAGACCGTATTGAGTAAGGCGTTCCCGGTATGTCCGGGTCACCTGCCGGGAAACTTTGATTAGTGAAAAACAGATACCTTCCTGAAAAAGCATGGAGAGATCTCCGTTATTTTTTTGAAGCCTGCCTTATCAGTACCTATACATATAGTATGCACACAAACTACTTGCGTGAATAAAACATTATCGATTACATTTTGTCAAGGAAAAAAGTGGTGGCAGGTACTGTGTCTGATGAGTAATATTTTTAGT
>DQWO01000365.1 GCA_011042595.1 Pseudomonadota bacterium | reverse complement strand
TTACCAGGGGTACATTACAGGATGTTCGGGCTTGGCTCATAGCGGTTTTGGCCGCCGAACGAATCACCGTGATGGTGATTCGCGGCGGACGCCTCGGAAGCCGGCCATGGACGGCTGGCGAGAATGAGCGAGAGCCATGCCGGAACATCCTGAAATTTTTTTTCCAGTTGACATTATAACAGATAAATATATCCGCTTATTTTTGCAAGGTAAACCGGATTGTAATTGTCCCCCATTGTTCGGTTTGTGGAGCATCGGGAGAAAGAGTATTAAATCGCCAGGCTTTCATATATATTTCCGCGGTCTTAACCAGCGATAAATCACCAATAATAACCGGCTCAACCCTTCCTACTGTCCCATCAGAGCGAACCCAGAACTTCAGTTTGACATCAGTTGCCTGATTCAGTGAAACCAGAGGAATTCCCGGCTGAAAAACGATGGTTCTTGATTCAGCAATCGGCCCTTCAAGACCCAGCAAACGATTTTTCACCTCAACCTGGCTTTGCTGTTTCTTCAATGTCTGTTGAATACTACTGATTAATTGCTGCTCACTGTCAACCTGTTTTTTCCCGACATAGCCTGCCGGCAGGGAACCAAGTGCCTGGGTCCCAGCCATAATTCCTGGTTGTAGTGTACCGATATCAGCAATCAGTTCCGGCGCTTCATCACTTGGCAGTGGAGTCATTTCAACCACCCTGACCGTATCCGGAGAAATGGATACACTGGCAGGAAGATCAATATTTTCAGGAGCTGGAACCGGCATATCCCCAAGGGCAATAATTTCGGCAATCCGGTTTTCAATCAAGGTTGAAATCTTTTTTTCATCTCCCAATTCTTTCTCTGTAGTACTTTTTGCAGCTGGTAACGGCAAAGGTTTGCGGACCGGTCGTATCAGCGTAACTTCTACTTCGGTTTCAGGCAACAACTGCATCTTCAGCAAAGGGATATTAAAAAATCGGGAGACATCAGGCAATGTTGCAATAAGCAATGTATGGATAAGGATGGAAAGAATAAAAAAACTCAACATACGGGAAGAAACGGGCATTGATGCTATTTCCTCTTAGGCTCCGTAGCAATGGCCAACTTATTCAGCCCGGATGTCTTTGCCGCATCCATTACTTTGACCACCACACCATGATAGACTTTTCTATCAGCCTCTATAATAACCAGCGTATCAGGATCTTTTTTTGCCAATCCTGAAAAAATATCATCCAGTTTTTCCAGGCTTATCTTCTTTCCGTCGGCATAAATGCGGCCAGAAGGCTCGATGGCAACCCTTACTGTGGTTTTTTTTCTTTTGACCTGTTTGGCTGAAGCTTTGGGCAAATCTACTTTTATCCCGGGATTAATAGACAAAGTGGTCGAAAGCATAAAGAAAATCAGCAGCAGAAACACCACATCCACCAGGGGAGTAACATCCAGTTGCACGTCATCTCGATTGCGGGTTTGAAAACGCATATCAGTCCTCTTGCTCCTTAAAAAGATCCAGGATATCAATACATATGGCTTCCATCCTCAATATCATTTTATCAACCCGTGAACGCAGGTATTTATAAAAAACAAATGAAGGGATAGCCACAGTCAGTCCGGCAGCTGTGGTAATCAGCGCTTCTGAAATACCACCAGCAAGCATTTGCGGATTGCCAACTCCCGCATGGGAAATAACCGTAAAGGCCTTGATCATCCCCATAACCGTCCCCAGCAATCCCAGAAGTGGAGCAATGCCGGCAATGGTTCCCAGGGTAGTCAGAAATCTTTCCAGGGAGGCGGCTTCCATTCGGCCTACTTCTTCAATGGAATCCTTGATCACTTCCCGCCTTTGACCATAATTTTTCAGTCCAACCATCAGGATGCGGGCAATGGGGGTGTCATTTAATTTACACAATGTTTTGGATTCATCAAGTTTACGCAATCTGATCAGATCGCTGATTTCAATAATGAAGGCATTAGGAATAACCTTGCTGCGACGCAAAGACCATATACGCTCCAAGAGAATTGCCACTGAAAGAATGGAACAAAACAGGATGGGATACATCAGCACCCCGCCTTTAATAACAAACTGATACATTGACCAACCTCCTAAATATTATTCTTTTTATTCTCCAGGTACTGAAACACCAAATTCTAACCTTCTTTCCCCAGAGCTGCAAGACTTTTTTTCACCTTTTCCAGCTGTTGATCGGAAAGATGATACTGCAGCAGCTTTTGATAAGTTTTTTCAGCGGCCGCAGTTTTATGCTCCTGTTTATAAAGTTCAGCTGCCATGTTCAGCGCTTTAATAATCCAATTTTCCTGCTTGGGAAACAAATAAGACAGGCGAAGATATTGTTTGATTGCATCCGACTTTTTGCCGGCTTTTTGCAACACCACCGCCCGGTTATATTGGGCGGCAGCCGCCAACTCAAGCTTGGGATTTCTGGCAGCCTGCTGATAAAAAAACTCTGCCTGTTCATATTGATGCAACCGCTCTTTGAGCGCCCCCAAGGCATCCAGAGCCAAAAAGGTTATGGAATCCTGATATTCCTGAGATATGATTTTTTTATAAAGATTTTCCGCCACTTCCAGCTGATTAATCTTTTCATTAGCGCTGGCATTAAGCAGCAATGACTGACGTTGAAGATGTTTATCACTGCAAACAGTCAGGCTGTCATCCAGCAGATCCAGGGTTTTCCCGTAGTCTTCCTGTTTAAATGCCTGTTGAGCGAATATCAGGTTGCAATCACATTGATATTTCCCCCCGGGGAACTGCTTCACCATTCTTCGACAGCAGTCCATCAACTGTCGCTCTTCTTTTTTCTCCCTGGCAAGAGAAATCATCTGGTAGAGGGCATCCATTTTTACCTCATCAGGATATTGCCCGGATATAACCATTGACAACATGGACTGCAGTTCATCCCATTGCTGATGCTGCCGATAAATATCAGCAATCATCATAACCAGAGGGGACAGATAAACAGACTGAGGAAACTTTTCAATAAATACCGCCGACTCTGTTTCCAGATAATCATCATGTCGCTGCTTATAAGCCAGCATGAGCAGACCATAACGTGATCGTTCTTCTATTGATGTGTCTGGATATGTCTGGGCGGCCCGCAGATAAACCAACTTGGCCCGTAAATAATCTTGAGCGTTAAAATAGCTTTCACCAATTTTCAGCAATGATCTGCCAGCATAGGACGACCCGGGATAATGGTCAATAAGAAATTCATATTCCCCGACGGCCTCAATAAAATGTCCCATGGAAAAATAAGCTTGGCCACGTTGATAATAAATGGCATCCTGAAGCTCGGTATCAGGATAATCTCTCAGGATAGCTGACAATTTGTCCAAAGCCAGCTGATGTTTTCCTTGGCGCAGATCAATCCAGGCAAGATAATATCGGGCCCGGTCAAGAAATGGACTGGCAGGAAAATAATTGATAAATTCGGTGAAAGTAATTGCCGCCACTTTATCACGATGGAGATTAAAAAGACATTCACCTTTATTGAGCATGGCATTCTGAATGTTTTTAGGATCTACCAGCTCAGCCACAAGCTTCCGGTGCAGCAGAAAGAAATCAAATTCTGGCAAGGCCTTTTCATAGGCTTCCAGGCCCATCCGGGCCCAGCCTCTCTCATAGGCGGCCAGCACAGATTCAGGCTGTTGAGAATTCACTGGAACAGCGTCAAGGACTGTTAAAGCAGACACATAGGAACCCGTGGCATTATATCCCCGGGCCAATAACAAACGACACTGATTTTTCTGTTCCCCGGATACCTGTTCCGGTTGACTTAATATCCCATTAAGAATCTTTTCAGCTTCATTAACGCGGTTGAGGAGCTGTAAAATACGCGCTTTTTCTATCAGCAATGCTGTCACTGATTCGCCATTTTCAAGAACCACACCCACCCCACGTTCAATTACTTCAAGGGCGGATTCAAAGGAACTCTTCTTTTCATAACGCCATGCAAGCTGACGAAAATCATCGCCGATAAGGAATTTTTCCGGGGATTCTTCCAGCAGTAAATGAGAAGCCATGATAGCCTCAGAAGTTTTCTCATGGGCATCGTCCCAGGCAATTATTTCCCTGAGAACAACCGCTGCCCCCCGATCCTGCCTGATAGTATCCGGCTGTCTGCCAACAAAATCCAGGGCTTCCCGAACCCGGTCATCCCGAATCAAAGACAAACCATTTCCCAAAAAGGCCAGGGACCGGGTATCTTCGGGAGCATCAGTAAACAGCAGCGGCTCGAACCGGTTTATTGCCTGCTGATATTGATGCAGGTAATAATGGCACCAACCGGCGGCCAGCAGGGATTGACGCACCAGAATATCACTGGTCTGAAGGTCGGCATGGGCGGTCAAAAGCACGTTCAGATAGTCCAGAGCTGTTTGATAATCCTGCCGATTGATAGCCATGGAGGCCAGCAGGTACCTGGCTTGAGAAATATAAGGAGAAGCAGGATATTTTTGCAACAGATCTTGTAATACAGCCTCGCTCTGTTTAAACTTTTTTGCCCGCAATAATGATTCCCCGTGCCAGAATAATGCCGTCGGCTGCAAACCCTTAAAATCATCCAGGCTGGCAATGGCGGTAAAACTATCCACTGCCAGTTCATATTTTCCTGCCTGGTGCTCCAGCCAACCCAGAGAATAATAGGCATACCCTAAGTATTGGCAACCAGGGTCAGCGGTAACCCGGACAAAGTACGCATGGGCCTCTTTCATTTGCTGGTCATGAAAAGCTATTTCTCCCAACCAATAAGAGGATGAGGATACAAAGGGGCTATCCGGATACTTTTCCAAACCAGTGGAAAAATAATACTTGGCTTCGTGATATGCCCCTTCCAGGTATTGCTGCTTTCCGCTGCGGTAATAACCTGCTGCCCCGGCAATCCCCCGAGCCATATAAGCAGTCACAGCATTTCGATAGGCACATCCTGGTGATTGAATTTCAGGCGTTGTCCATTTTGGCGCTGAGGCGGTATTATTCTCTTCAAGAGTCAGAACATCGTTTACCGGTTCCAGTTTGGTTCCCGGGGCAATCAATGGCATCAGGGTAAAATCACGAAAACCCTTCAGTTTCACACTGTCCTGCCCCACCACCACCACTTCCGGCAAATTCAGACCCTCACCTGCCTGGTCGGATTTCAACCCGGAAGTAAAAGTCAGGCTCCAGACAGCAAGACAGCAGATAAAAAATAGTAATCTGAAAGCATTCGCTGGCTTAAACAGTGGAATCATCTTTACTTATCACCATCTAACAGTTCATAGCCTGGAAATTTCATCTGGGACTCACCCAAGGTAAAATCACCCTTTTGAATCCATACTTTAAGCGTTTCAGCAATTTCTCTGGCCTTGGAATAACTGGACAAAGGGCTTGCTGGTGTTTCCTGACCGTCAATAATCACACTACCCCGTTTCAAATCACCATAGGAAACTTCCTGCATAATTTTCCCGGTCGCCATAGGATATTCATAGCTGTAATCCACCACCGGAGCATAGATATCGTCATCACTGATTGAGGTGAAACGGGCCATTTCCTCATTGATGATCGGAATGGGAATCCCGATGCCAACCGCCAGGCTGCAGCCATAACCCAGCATGCTGACCCCCACCAGCCATTCTGGCTGCATCTGCTTCAGGTCACCCATAACAAACAAGGTCCCGGCGCCACCTTTGACCACACCGTTATCACCCCGGGAAACTGCAGGGTTGTGCTGGGTTCCATACCAGGTCACATAACCAATACCACCCCCTAGAAAGATCTTGGTTCCCAGACCAATAGTCTGATAATAAGGATCATTCAGTAAAGGACTCAGTTGACCGGCACTGCAATAGGTTACATTTCCACCATGGGGGCGAAGAACTCCCATATAGGTGTAAATGGTTTTTTCAGAAAGATTTATCCCACAGTTATAGTTCTGATAAGCATTCCGTGGATTACAGAGGATAGCGTTGGGCATTTCCTCCAAGGACAGTTCCTTCTCCACCACTTTATTAGGATAACAAGTGGTACCATAACCTTCCATGTAGACATGGACTTTTTTCCCGGCCAGCAGATCCTGGATGACATGACCGCCACCATAGCGAAATTCACCGGGATAAATCTTGTTAAGCGGATCTTCCACGCAGGGTTCCGTTGCTCCCAGGTAGACATCAACAGCCGCAACTCCGCCATAGGCCGGAACATTGTTGATCCAGACCTTGCTGGCTCTTATTTTTGGCTTTGTATGTCCCAGGTTAAAAAAGGCTCCCGAGGAACACATGGGACTGAAAGTTCCAGTAGTCACGACGTCAACCCGCCGGGCAGCTTCAGAAACTCCATGTTCAGCCGTAATACCGATCATCTCCTCAGCCGTAACAACAACTGCTTCACCTCTTTTAATCCGGGCATTTATTTCCTGGATACTTTTTTCTACTCTAGCCACCATTTAACCCCTATAAACTAAGGCTAAGAACCTGTTCAAACAACTCGTCCTGTTTTTGGTACATTTCATCGGCAATTTCCTGAGAAACCCCGACATGCTCATATTTCAATAAATGCAACATTGCATGTATAGCATAATAAAGCAGGCTCTCTTCAATACTGTAACCCTGATCAACCGTTTCCCGCGCGACAGTTTCAGCGGAAATCACCACATCACCCAAAAGCCCATGATCCAGATCCTGGGGAAATGAAATAACATTAGTCGGCCGCTCTCGTCCAAAACATTTGGCATTGAGCTGGCTGATCCTCGCGTCATCAACAATGGTTACTTCCAGTAGCAGATCATTTACTTCCAATAGTTCCAGGACCTGGTTTATGGCAGCTGTTAGATACTGCCGGTCAAACGAATGACGATCCTGTTCATCAACAATGCTAACACCCATACCATTTACCGTTAAGAAAAAAAAGTTATTATTCCCTAATTAGTGTTCATCCGGAAACATTCATTTCCTGATGAACGCTTTCAGCGATCAGCTGTCAGCCGTGTCTGCCGACAGGCAGGCTGTAAGTAAAAAATTGGAAAAACAGATGGTTAAGCTGACTGCAGAAAACTGAGAGCTGATTGCCCATCCGGGAACACTGGTTTCCGGATGGAAACTAATCAGGAGGTTCAATTTTTTGCTTCGGCCTGCGCATACGCAACGATAATTTTCTGCACCAGGGGATGTCTGACCACATCAACCTGGGATAAATAACAGAAACTGATTCCCTCCACATCTTTGAGAATTCCCTGTACTTTAACCAGACCAGATTCCCGCTCACTGGGAAGATCTATCTGGGTAATATCGCCGGTCACCACCGCTTTGGAGCCAAACCCCAAACGGGTTAGAAACATTTTCATCTGTTCAGCCGAGCTGTTCTGGGCTTCATCAAGAATAACAAAAGAATCATTCAGGGTTCTGCCCCGCATAAACGCCAGGGGAGCCACTTCAATCACCCCCTTATCAAGTAACGCACTCACTTTGTCAAAACTGAGCATATCATGCAGGGCATCATACAAAGGCCTTAAATAAGGGTTAACTTTTTCCATCAGATCTCCAGGAAGGAAACCCAGACGTTCACCGGCTTCAACTGCCGGCCGAACCAGGATAATCCTGTCAACTTCCTTACTGGTCAGAGCAGCTATAGCCATGGCCATAGCCAGATAGGTTTTGCCGGTTCCTGCGGGACCAATCCCAAAAACAATATCATAGTTTCTGATGGCATCGATATATCGTTTCTGACCAATGCTTTTTGGGGTTATGGGCCGCCGCTTGCTGCCTTTATGCCGAATACAGACTTTATCCAGAAAGATACTTTTCAGATGAGCCTTCGAATCACCGGCCTTAATCCGGTAGGCAAAGTCAATATCGGTGGGATAAAGGGGATATCCATCCAGGACCAGGGCATAAAGTTCTCGTAAAATATCCATCACCAGTTTCACCTGGTAGTCATCCCCATGAACCATAACCTCATTTCCCCGGCTGCTGATCTTCACCCCGGCCTTTTCTTCCAGCACTTTGAGATTTTCACCTTGTTCACCAAGAATTATTCGTATGGCATTGGCATCGGTAAAATTCATTTTCTGCATATCATTACATCCAGAAAGATTGAGGCATAATCAATAAAATCGAAAAAACTATTTCAACGCTCCGATGGCTACGGCGATTATCTTATCCTTATCTTCATCTGAAAGAAATGGATGGACCGGGATCGAAAAGATTTCTTCGCATACCTGTTCGGCAACCGGTAAATTTCCTGGCTGGTATCCAAGCTCAGAGAAAACCTCCTGTAGATGCAGAGGGACCGGATAATGGATTGCGGTAGGAATCCCGGCATCATTCAGCGTTTCAATTACCTGCGAGCGCCTGTCAGAACGTAATGAATACTGGGCGTAAACCGAGAAATATCCTGGCTTTTCCACCGGCACCTGGAAAAATGGGGCAAAACTTTCAGAATAGCTGGCGGCAATCTGCCGCCGCTGATCAATTTCAGCCGCAAAATGGGGCAGCTTTGCCAGCAGGACAGCAGCCTGCAAGGTATCAAGACGACTGTTCATCCCCAGCATACTGTGATGATAGCGTCGCTGCTGACCATGATTCCGCCGGATCCGCAAACGCTCAGCCAGCTTTTCATCAGCGGTAAAAATCATTCCCCCGTCACCATAACAACCCAGTGGTTTAGCCGGAAAAAACGAAGTAGTGGCCAAGGTTCCGAAAGAACCACACTTTCGCCCGTCAAGTTCAGCTCCCAGAGATTGAGCCGCGTCTTCTATCAGGAAAATATTATGACGGTCAGCAATGGCCTGTATAGCTTCATAGTTTGCCGGCAATCCAAAGATATCAACGGCAACAATGGCCTTAGTTCTGGCGCTGACAGCCCTTTCAAGCAACTGTGGATTGAGGTTGTAGGTATCCGGTTCAATATCTACAAAAACCGGCTTTGCCCCCACCAGGGCAATAGTCTCCGCTGTAGCAATAAAAGTGAATGACGTTGTTATCACCTCATCGCCGGCACCAATTCCCAGCGCCATCAGGGCCAGCATCAAGGCATCTGTGCCGGATGCACAACCAATTGCATGGGGAATACCCACAAAACCGGCTAGCTCTTCCTCAAGCTTTTTCACTTCCGGACCATTGATAAAACGAGATGATGTCAGCACTGCAGACATGGCCTCATCTATCTCTTTCTGGTATTCTTTATATTGAGCTGGCAAATCAACAAACTGCATACTTCCCCCAAAAATAGCTAATGTTTTTTTAAAAGTTATAAATGGAATAACGGCCTATGTCAGTGTGAGTTTTTTCAGCGATTCAAGGCTTTCATCCTGACCGACAACAATCAGCATATCACTGTCTTTAATCACAAAATCAGGGTCCGGAGGCATATGCATCCGGTCCGGAACCAGTTCTTTAATGGCGATGACCTGAATCCCGAAACGGTTTCTTAAACGTAGTTCCTTCAAGGTTTTTCCCACCAGTTTTGCCGAAGCTGCTATTTCCAGAATACTGTAGCCCTCACTGAGGGGAAGATGCTCAATAACATTGGATGAGCTGAGGCTGTTTGCCAGTCGGACCCCGGAATCACGCTCGGGAAAGATCACGCTGCTGGCGCCGATCTTTTCCAGGATCTTTCCATGATCTACCGTTACTGCCTTGACCACCACCTCTTTAACTCCCATTTCCTTCAGATACAGGGTAATCAAAATACTGGTATCCAACCGATCACCAACGCTGACTACTGCTACATCAACATCAGGAACTCCCAGACGTTCCAGAACTTCACGATCGGTAGCATCGGCAACCACTGCCCTGGACACCTGGTCCTTAATACTCTGAATTCGCTCCTTGTTACTGTCTATAACCATTACTTCGCTGCCCAGTTCATAAAGATGCTGAGCCGTGTAGTAACCAAAATTACCAATCCCGATAACCACAAAAAGTCTCATATTGAGTCCTCCATCATTTTCGACTAGCCAATCATCACCTGTTCTTCAGCATACTGAAAATCACCTTTTGATTGTCGGCGGGTAAAAAGCAATACCGCTGTCAAGGGTCCAACCCGACCAATAAACATCAACATGACGATCATGAATTTACCAAAACCTGATAAACTAGACGTAATACCTGTTGACAGCCCAACGGTGGCAAATGCTGATACTTCCTCAAAAAGAAGATTAATAAACCGGCCACGTTCAACCGCCAGCGGAATAGGCGCGGAAGCTTCGGATATGGATAAAATCAGCAGGAATAAAACCAGGATCAGGCCAGCCGCGGTAATGATACTGAAAGCATTAAAAATGGTATTGCGTGGAAGTGTTCGTCCATAAAGGCTCACATGTTCTCTACCGCATATCCGCGACCACATCATCATGGCAAAGACCCCCAGAGCGGTAGTTTTAACACCTCCGCCACAGGAACCGGGAGAAGCACCGATAAACATCAGGCAGATAACAATCAGAAGGGAGGAATTACCAAAAGAACCGATATCCAGGGTATTAAAACCGGCCGTCCGGGCGGTTACCGATTGAAAGGCAGCAGCCAGCAGGCCTTCACCCACAGGAACCTGCCTCAGCGTATGGAACTGCTCAGTAAAGTAAAGCAACCCCATACCGCCAAAAATTAACAGCAGAGTAACGGTAAGAACCAGTTTAGTATGCAAAGAGAGAAATATCCGGCTCCGGTTCATTTTGTGGATAAGATAATATCGAAGTTCCATAATTACCAAAAATCCGAGACCACCGGATATAATCAGCAGCATAACAGTCATATTAACCAGGATATCGTTCCTGTACCCCATAAGACTATCACGTAAGGGTGAAAATCCGGCATTACAAAAGGCGGAGATAGCGTGGAAAACAGCCAGGTAGAGAGCGTGTGGCCAGGGATACTCAGGTAACCAGCGGCAAAAAAGCAACAGGGCTCCCACCCCTTCAATGGCAAAGGTAAAGATAAATATCTGTTTCACCAGGGAGGCAATATTATCAACCGGTAAATGAGAAAACGTATCGGATATCAGTATCTTTTCACGAAAGGCAAGTTTCCGCCCCAACAATAGAATGAAAACTACGGAAAAAGTCATAATTCCCAAGCCGCCAAGCTGAATCAGAGTGAGGATAATCCACT
Organism: Pseudomonadota bacterium; assembly: GCA_011042595.1. Classification (GTDB taxonomy): domain Bacteria; phylum Desulfobacterota; class Anaeroferrophillalia; order Anaeroferrophillales; family Anaeroferrophillaceae; genus DQWO01. The sequence goes on along the minus strand of DQWO01000365.1, from coordinate 466 downwards.
GGCCAGCGAGGGTAAAACGACTCCCGGTATCAACAACGACCAGGCCGGTTACACAAACGGCAGACGCCGAGGTAAACAGCGCGTCAATAAATTTCAATGGTGCTCCGTGAACCGCCATCGGCTGTACCAACAACAGGCTGCCAATCAGGATAATGGCAGCAAAACTGACAACAACGAGTTGTGGTGGCGTCAATCTTTTAAGCACAATAATATTTCCCTGACCACATCACTGTAACTCAACTTTCTGGGTTGGACTTTCAGGATACATTGTCAAGCTGTTCGGGCTTGGCTCATAGCGGCATTGACCGCCGAACGAATCACCACGACGGTGATTCGCGGCGGGCACCTCACAGCGGCACACGATGTGCAGCGAGAATGAGCGAGAGCCATGCCGGAACAGCCTTTAAATAATTTTTTTCGGCTGTTTTTTCATAACTCAGAAAGTTGAGACTGTAATCATTTACTG
>DQWO01000049.1 GCA_011042595.1 Pseudomonadota bacterium | reverse complement strand
TATACAGCCTCTATGAAAATTCCATGCAGGCTACCTGGAGATCTGGATCTGGATCACTAAACTTTTCCAGTTCAGAGGATAATCCTGATGGTTTTGTTGGAAAAACAGATTATGGTTATATTAACCCGGGAGTAAGGGCTGTATCAATGCTTGAAACCCGGCCGCAGATGACAAGTCATGGTTGGGTTGAAGGACTTTATCCTGAGATTATCTTACCGGAAAATGTCCATTTACGTTCATATATTGGCTTTAAAAAAGGTGCTGACGCTTCCGACGGCGTAACCTTCCACATTTTTGTTCATGAAGGAAATACCTATAGCCAGGTTGCAGTACAAAAACTATTCCCCCGTCAATATAAGAAAGTTGATATTAATCTTTCTCCATGGGCTGGCAAAAAGATTCAACTTATTTTAAAAGTATCGGCAGGAAATCACAGCAAGAGTGATTTAGCTGTGTGGGTTAATCCAAGACTGGATAATTTCCAGGGAAAAAAATAAAGAACAGGGTATTGGCCTAATGCCTCATATCATTATCGAGTTAGCCGTTGGCAAACCTGATGTCTGGATGCAGGAAAAGCTGGAAAGTTTTATCTGGGTTCTGGATCAGAATCTGCGGAATAATAAGCTGGGCCATGCGGAAGGAAAATATTATGAGGGAATTATAACCGTGAAGGCTTCAGGCATATCCCTGGCTGAAACCCGGTCACTGGTTGATACATTTACGGAAAGTATGCGAAAACATGGACAGAGACTGATTGCCCATGTCAGGGAAGTGAAAGGTAAAGTTTAAGCTAAAAGAATTGGTGCCTGGAGCCGGAATCGAACCGGCACGAAGTCAAACTTCGAGGGATTTTAAGTCCCTTGCGTCTACCAATTCCGCCATCCAGGCGTTCGCACCATATATTAAAATCCGGAGGGAAATAAAGTTGGAGGCGCCACCCGGATTCGAACCGGGGATGGAGGTTTTGCAGACCTCTGCCTTACCACTTGGCGATGGCGCCAACATAAAAAAATCAGCATATGGAATGCTGATCAGCCACCTGAATTGGAGCGGGAAACGGGATTCGAACCCGCGACTTCAACCTTGGCAAGGTTGCACTCTACCACTGAGTTATTCCCGCCCTTGACTGTTAAATTCTTGAAGGTCTTTAAAGGATTATTCTCCAAAAGTCAACAGAAAAAACTCACCGGTATTTTCATTCCTCTGGTCCATTAAAATATGGTAAGGCCTTATCAAAATACTGATAACCGGTCCACCAGGTCAGCCCTAATGCCATCCAGATGAATATTGTTCCCACCACCTGGGCATCAATGCCAAAAAGGGGATAGTGAATCGTTAATGCCACTACTGCGACAATCTGGAAGATTGTCTTATATTTGGCCAAAGGACTTGCATCGATAATGGTTCCATGTTCAGCTACGATAGCTCGCAAACCGGTAATGGCTATCTCGCGACAGAGTATCAAGCAAACAATCCATGCCGGTGCCCGGCCCAGAAAAACCAGCATCACCATGGTGGTAACCAGCAAAATCTTATCAGCAACCGGATCCAGCAATTTTCCAAAAGAAGTTACCAGCTCATATTTTCTCGCCAGATATCCATCAAGAGCATCAGTTACGGCCGCGGCAATAATGAGCAGGGCGGTAAAGAAGTTTATTATCCGTGAATCAAAATAAAGCAGGAATATCAGCAAAGGAACTACTGCAATACGGGAAAAAGTCAGAATATTCGGCAAGTTTTTCTTATGAGAAAAAAATTCTAATATTTTAACCATAGTTATAAATTCTCACTTAAAAACTTTCGATTGATTTTCTCTTTCAATTCTTTGCCAACTTTGAAGAATGGTAATTTTTTGGGAGGTACTTCAATCGAATCACCAGTCTTAGGATTGCGCCCGGTATATGATTCGTAATGCTCAATATGGAAACTGCCAAAGCCCCTCAATTCTATCCGGTCATTATTAATAAGTGCATCTTTCATGGAATCAATTACCAGATTAATGATGGTTTCAGCAACCTTACTGTGCAAATTAGCCTGAACAGCAAGTTCCTCAATCATTTCGGATTTGTTCATGCATCCCCCTGAAAAAAACACTTTGGAGTTATTAAGTTATTATTACAGCTATTTAGAAACGATAAGATAATGTAATCTATGAACTATAACGCAATTTTATCTACAAAAACAGAATTTTTAATATCGATTTTACTGAATACTGTCAAGAAAAAAAGGAGAAATAACTATTTTTATTGCACAAAACTGTATTTATTGCCATTGAAACTCAATAAATCATCTTTTTCTAAAGTATATTCTTATCGGTATCCCATCAAGAGCAAGATATTCCATCATCTTTTTCTTCAGATAGCGAACATATGATGGTTTTATTCCGCTTACCATATTGCAGAAAATCACAAAGGCTGGAGGAATACCGGAAATTTGGGTAATATAATAAAATTTCAATGGGTGGTGATAAATCAGCGGGTGCTGATGTTGAGTGGTGATTTCTTTGAGCATCCGGTTCAATTTTCCGGTAGTCACCTTGGTAAGGAGCTGTTTGTCCAGTTTTTCCAGCAGCGGGAATATTTTATTAAGTCCGCGGTTTTCAACTACTGAAACTCTGATTGCATTTGGTTTATAAATAAAGGGAAGCCGGTCTTTGAGTAGATTCACCATTGTTTTCTCACTAAAATCTTTAGCAGCCGGCAAATCAATTTTGTTGAAAATAAAAACTATGGTTTTACTTTTTTCATCGGCCAGTGAAGCAATACGGATATCCTGGTCGGTAATCCCCTCCGTCGCATCAACCATCAGCAGAACTATCTGGGCAAAATCGATACTGCGAATCGTGGCAACATTCCCATAACCTTCAATTCGTTCACGAACCCTGGCTTTTTTTCTTAAACCGGCGGTATCAATAAAGCGGTAATGATGATTGTTGACGGTAAGAGGAACTTCTATCGCGTCCATTGTTGTCCCCGGTTGATTACTGGTCACCAGCCGTTTTTCCCCCAGGAGACGGTTCAGCAATGATGATTTGCCAACATTGGGCTTCCCGACCACCGCTATTCTCAACCGTTGATCCCGGCTTTTGTCAATTTCTTTATTCGTTACCGCAAGGTCAGCGGTAACATCATCCATCAAATCACCGATTCCCAACCCATGGGCGGTTGAAATGGAATAATATTTCTCCATTCCCAGACGATAAAAATCAACACTGGCATCATCATGCTGCGGCGACTCAAGTTTATTCACCACCCAGAAAATCTTTTTCCTGGTTTTACGCAAATAAAGTGCCAGGTTTTCATCTTCAGCCATAACACCATCTTTACCATCCATGAGGAATATAATGATATCCGCCTCATCAACAGCCATCATACTCTGCCTTGATATGTCAGCCTGCAGTTTGGCTTCCTTATCGAAAATCATCCCACCGGTATCAACCAGCAGAAATTCTTTTCCATTCCACTCGGCATCGGCAAAGATGCGGTCCCGGGTTACCCCGGGAGAGTCGGCAACGATGGCCTTTCTTTTCCGGACTAGCCGGTTAAAAAAAGTTGATTTGCCAACATTAGGTCGGCCAATGATAGCAATGCAGGGTTTCATCAGCGCATTTTCCTCCAACGATATAGACGACCTGTCTTACGGCCGGTAAATGTTTTTTTGCCACTTTTGCTGCGTTTGCCTTCAGGAAGGCATAAATCAAGACGGCATTTAACCGGGTCTACCGCTGCCAAGCATACCTGCAGGCGATCTCCGATGGTATAAGTTTTCCCGCTTTGCTCACCAACGGCATGGAGACGATCATCCCGGACAACATAATAATCATCCAGATTACGAAAAGGCAACAAACCGTCTGCCAATATCTGCTCAAGGGTGATAAACAAACCAGCCTCACTGATGCCGGAAATAATTCCGCTGAACATTTCATCGGCATGTTTCTCAAGATAAAAAAGTTTTTTTACCATTAAGGAAGTTCTTTCGGCCTCAACAGCCAAGCGTTCCCGACTGGACAGCTCATCGCCAATACTGACCAGTTTATCCAACGGGATATGCCCTTCTTTATGGTTTTCAGGCCATAGATGTCCTTTGAGTAATCGCTGGACCATCAGGTCAGGATAACGTCGGATGGGTGAAGTAAAATGCGTATAGTGTTTTAATGCCAGGCCGAAATGACCACAATTTACCGGGCTGTAACAGGCTTTCTGCATAATCTGCAACAACATTTTGTTGACAACCGGTGCCACGGGCAGGTGAGCGGCCTGATGCAGCAGCTCCTGAAAAGCCCGAGGATGAACAGAACGCCAGCCTTTAAGAGATAAACTGAAGCATTTCAAAGTTTCCAGCAACTGAGCAATCTTTTTAACTTCCGGTTGAGGGTGAATCCGGTAGAGCAGGGGAGATTCAAGCCAGGTCAGATGAGTTGCCACCGTCTCATTAGCCGCCAACATGAATTCCTCAATCAACTGGTGAGCAATGGTATGCAGGGCCGGCCTGATTTCTTCAATATTTCCCTGAACATCAAATAATATATCTGCTTCCGGCAGGTCAAAATCTATACTGCCCCGTTTGCGACGCTGTTTTTTCAGTAGTCGGCACAGCTTTTTCATCAACCGTAGCCCACCGACCGTATTACGGTATCGGGCAGGCAGAGATTTGGCGTCAATAACACCTTCCAGTATCCCGGCAGCCATGGCATAGGTCCATCTGGCCTTACTGTTAATAACCGAGGGACAGAAATATTCCTTGACTCGACGTCCGGCATCATCAAATTCCATCACCGCCGTAATCGTCAGTCGATCCTGTCCCGGCTTCAGGCTGCAGATACCGTTTGAAAGCTCTGGCGGTAACATGGGAATACAACGGTTGGGGAAATAGATACTGGTGCCGCGCCGGCTGGCTTCCTGATCAAGAATAGATCCTGGTTTAACATAATGACTGACATCGGCAATACTGACATATAAACGGAAACCACCATCATTGAGTTGATCGACAGCCACAGCATCATCAAAATCCCTGGCGGTATCTCCATCAATGGTAATAAACTGTTTGCGACGGAAATCAGTTCTTTTTTTCAGCTCCGATTTACAAACTGGAACCGCAAGCTCCTTTGCCAACTTCCTGCTGCCCCGGGGAAATCGTCTGGGAAGCTGGTAACGGTGGATGATTAACCGGTCATCAACTAAGGGGTCGTGAAATTTGCCCAATATTTTGTCAACCGCAACATAGCCAGGCTGATCATAGGAAGGGTAATGGATAATGCGGGCAATGACTGCGTCACCATCATTGAGGTTTTCAGACTCCTGTCCTTCTATCCTGAACCGCTCAATGGCCGGAAAAGCGAAAGGAATGAAAATCAGGTCATTTCCTTCTGTGGAGATAACTCCGCCAATAGTTGACAGTGCTCGGCTGATGATCTTTACCGGTAGAACCCGCAGACGCCCGCGCCGGTCAGTTCGTAGAGAGGCCGTTAACCGATCACCATCCATGAAACGATATCTTAGCTGATCATGGTATGATAATTTGAGCGGCAAAGCGCCATCTGCATCGCGGATAAAAAATGCGGATCTGTTTGTGATCTTTATAGTTCCTGCTACAGTTTTTTTCATTAAAAACGATCATATAACAAATCAACCACCTTTGGCAATAACTCACTTTTACGATCCAACTTCCGGTTTTACCTTGAAAAACAATGAGTAAGTATGATACTAACTATCCGCGTCTGTAGCACATAATTCTGGATAATAACCACTTACCGTTTGGTTGTCCGGTCTTGGAACCTGTACGTTAACTTCCACTTAAATAGAGAGAGATTCAATCAAATATGAAAAGGAATAAAGAACTTAAGCCGTTTTATAAAAACCTGGCACTCTGGCTGGTCATAAGCTTAATCATGATCATGGTTTTTAATGTGTTTAACAGTCCCAAGGTTGGCCAGCACGATATTATTTTCAGCGATTTCATTGAACTGGTTAATAATGGTCAGATTCAGGAAGTAACCATCCAGGGACATGATATCAGTGGTCAATATGGATCAAATGCCTTTAAAACCTATGCACCTGATGATCCGAACCTGATTGAACTGCTACGCAGTAAAGGGGTTAAAATCTCGGCTAAACCCGAGAATGCTCCCCCCATATGGCAGACACTGATCATCTCCTGGTTCCCCATGTTACTGCTTATCGGCGTCTGGATTTTCTTTATGCGTCAGATGCAGGGAGGCGGTGGTAAAGCCATGTCTTTTGGTAAAAGTCGGGCCAAGCTGCTGACAGAAGATCAGAAAAAATTTACCTTTAAAGATGTTGCCGGCAGCGAAGAGGCTAAGGCAGAACTGGAAGAAATTATCAATTTTCTCCGGGATCCGAAAAAATTCACTCGTCTTGGGGGTAAAATACCTAAAGGGGTCCTGCTGGTTGGTCCTCCTGGTACCGGAAAAACACTGATGGCCAAAGCGGTGGCAGGTGAGGCTGAAGTTCCCTTTTTCAGTATCAGTGGTTCCGATTTTGTCGAAATGTTTGTAGGAGTCGGAGCATCCAGAGTGCGCGACCTCTTTAACCAAGGCAAGAAAAATGCTCCCTGCCTGATTTTTATTGATGAAATTGATGCTGTGGGCCGTCATCGTGGTGCCGGCCTGGGTGGTGGGCATGATGAACGGGAACAAACCTTGAATCAGCTGCTGGTGGAGATGGATGGCTTCGAATCAAATGAAGGGGTAATACTGATTGCGGCAACCAACCGGCCGGATGTTCTGGATCCGGCACTTTTGAGAGCCGGAAGATTTGACCGCCAGGTTGTGGTTCCGGCACCGGATGTCAAGGGTCGTGAAGGCATTCTGCGGGTTCATGCCCGAAATGTTCCCCTGGCTGATAGTACAGATTTTAAAATAATTGCTCGTGGAACCCCTGGATTTACCGGGGCGGATTTGGCCAATCTCATTAATGAAGCCGCCCTGCTGGCAGCCAGGAAGAATAAAAACAAGGTCGAAATGGATGACATGGAGGAGGCCAAAGACAAGGTTCTGATGGGTGCCGAACGCCGGAGTCTGGTCATCAGCCAGGAGGAAAAGAAGAACACTGCTTTTCATGAAGCAGGCCATACTCTGGTCGCCCGTTTTCTGCCCGGGACTGATCCGATCCATAAAGTTACCATTATTCCCCGCGGCAGAGCTTTAGGGCTTACACAGCAGCTACCCATTGATGAACGACACGGCTATTATAAAGATTTTCTGCTCAACAATATTGCGGTACTCATGGGCGGCCGGGCAGCCGAAGAGCTGGTTTTTAATCATTTCAGTACCGGGGCGGGCAACGATATTGAACGGGCCACCAAGCTGGCCAGGAAAATGATCTGTGAATGGGGGATGGGCAAAATGGGCCCGGTAAGTTTCGGCAAAAAAGAGGAACATATTTTTCTGGGCCGGGAAATGGCCAATGCGAAAGATTACAGCGAAAAAACGGCTATGGAAATAGATGATGAAATCAAGGAAATCGTCTACGCAGCCTATGCCAAAGCATCTAATATCCTGAAGGATAGACGTAAAGAACTTGATGAACTGGCCAATGTTTTGCTGGAAAAAGAAACGTTGAACAGTGATGAAATCGACCTGATTCTTGGATTAAAGGAGGCATCGACAGAACCAGCATCTTCTTCTGTACCATCCGGTGAACCTGAAGAAGCTGCTGATGAGGAAAATCCGGCGGAAAAAGAAGATATTTCCAGCCGGAATGTCACTGAATTATCTCAGGAAGATAACGACAGCTGATGAGAAAATTCTTTGTCCATTTCCAGGACATTTCCAAGCCCGAGGAAGCAGCAGCCATTATGCGGCAGATCGGTACGGATGTTCATGGCATAAGTCTGATGAAAAATAAGATGGTCCATTATACTTTAAGAGTTGGACCATTACCGGCCCGGGCTGCCAATATTGTCAAACAGGAGATGTTGTCGGTGGGTGGCGAAGCCGCGGTTGCCCGGGGGGTTATTGATTGCAGCGCACCCGATGGAGCTGTTTTGTTAAGTGCCACCAGAAAACAGTTCCGGCGGTTCATGCAGAAAATGCGGGCCCAGCCATTTTCCCTGCCCCGACTGGCTGACCAAATTCAACAGGTGATCTCCCATTATGAAACCGCCCGCCCTTTGCGCTTCAGCTGCCGAAGCATTGAAGCAGATCTGCGACGGCAAACCCTGATTATGGGTATCCTAAATGTGACCCCGGACTCGTTTTCAGATGGAAGCCTGTTTCAAAAAAAAGAAGCAGCCTTGAATCAGGCCCGCCGGATGATTGCCGAAGGTGCTCAGATTATTGATGTTGGTGGAGAATCCACCCGACCTGGTGCGGTGAAAGTAACTTTAGAACAAGAACTTGAGCGGGTTATTCCGGTTATTGAAGCACTCAGGGCTGAAAGAGATGATATCCCCATTTCCATCGACACCTATAAAAGTCAGGTAGCCAGTGAAGCCTTGAATGCTGGAGCTGATATGGTTAATGATATCAGTGGCTGTCATTTTGATGCTGACATGGCTGAAATAGTTTCCCGGGCTGAAGCTTTTCTTTGTCTCATGCATATCAAGGGCACACCGGAAAATATGCAGGTAAATCCTGAGTATGATGATGTTATTGAAGAAATTATGACCTATCTTGAAGAGGGCATTGGTATTGCCCTTGATCAAGGGATTGCCAGGGAAAAACTTATAATTGATCCAGGCATTGGTTTTGGGAAAAATCTCGGTCAAAATTGTACGATCCTGAAATACCTGCGTGAATTTCAGGCTTTTGGATTACCGGTTTTAATTGGTAGTTCCCGTAAATCTTTTATTGGCAGACTCACTGGTAAAGAGGTTGATGATCGACTGGCTGGCACGATTGCCAGTGTGGCACAGGCCATTTGGAATGGCGCCAATATTGTCCGTGTTCATGATATTGGAGTAACCAAAGATACGGTGTTGGTACTTGATGCTATTCGGAGTGCCGAACGTTATCCTCATCATTAGTACCTTACAGGTTATTTTCTGGTTTGAAAAACAAGAAAATGTTCTGATAAGAGTACTTATTTGCGGGCCGGAAAGACCCGTTTGGGTTGCGGGATTTGTTCCCGCATTAGGATTGCCCTGACAGAGATATTATCAGATGATGGTAGATTTTTTTTACAATCTTCGCTGGCAGGATATTCTTGATATCCTGGTTGTTGCCTTTCTGGTCTACCATGTTTTAGTGATCATCCGTGGCACCCGTGCCTTCCAGATTCTCCTGGGACTCTTCCTCGTTTTTGTCATTTATGAAGTCTCTCTTTACCTGGGATTTTATACCCTCAACTGGGTTCTCAACGGTTTTCTCAGTTCAATCATCCTGATTATTATCGTTTTATTCCAAAATGAAATCCGTCGGGCGCTGGCAAAGTTCGGCAAAACTTCCTTTGCCATTAACCCATCGGAAGAGCATCAATACCTGGATGAAATAGTCAGAGCCTGTGCCGCCATGTCGTTAAAACGAATTGGCGCCCTGGTTGTTTTTGCCCGGGAAAACATGATGCCCAATGTTATTGAGGGTGGAGTGCAGCTCAATGCTGATGTCACTGATGCCTTATTGTTAAGTATTTTCAATCAATCCTCACCACTTCATGATGGTGCTGTCATTATCATGGAAGGTCGGGTTCTGGCCGCCGGTTGTTTTCTCCCCTTGACGACCAACCCCAACATCGACAAAAATTATGGCACCCGCCACCGGGCGGCTATCGGCATCACTGAAGATACCGATTCGGTAGTCGTGGTAGTATCAGAGGAAACAGGTAATATTTCCCTGGCCATGGGCGGTAAGCTTACCAGGAACCAGGATATTGAATCATTAAATAAGGTATTGAAGAAAATATTTTTGCCAGATAAAAAGAAAAAAAGCGGTTTAACCCTGGAATCACTGCGGGAACTATTACGTATAAGGTAATCTTTTAAGGCCAGACATGCTTAAAATTCAGTCTTTATTATTCAGCAATTTTTATTTGAAAATCCTTTCGGTTATTATTGCCATACTGTTATGGTTTTTTGTCATTGGTAAGAGTAAAAACGAAATGGGCATTGATGCCCCCCTCGAATTTAAAGGAATTCCCCAGGATGTTACCATTGTCAACAACATTCCTGCTGCCATCCATGTCCGGCTGAAAGGTTCATCTACCCTGTTACGACCCCTGACCGAGAAAAAGCCGCTTTTCAATATTGATCTGTCTCATGCTAAGATGGGCGAAACCGTCATCCTGCTGGAGAAAAAAGATTTAAAGAATATCCCCCTGGGGGTTGAAGTGATTGATATTTCTCCGGTCGCCATTACCGTTATCCTGGATAAGCTGATTGAAAAACGCCTGCCGGTGGCAGTGAAAACCAGCGGAACCCTGCCCCGCGGGTATCAGTTGTCGGAAGCAAGAATTGAACCTGAAAATGTATTGGCCCGGGGTACCAAAAGCTATTTGCAGGAAATCGACACAATTTTCACCAATCCCATCAACCTGAGCACGATCAAAGGTAATGCAACCAGAGAGGTAACGCTCTCCTTTGATCCTAAAAGACTGAAGTTTATTGATCCTTTGACCGTTAAAATTTTTATCAGTATCAGCGAAGAACGTAGTCAGCGGAGCATTAAGGGAATCCGGATAAACTTTATCAATAAGCCGCCAACCATTAAGCGGATCAGCTATAGTAATTATTTTGTTGACCTATTGGTTAACTCTCCACAGAACATGTTGGTTGATGAAATCCGTCATGATACCAAGGTAGTGGTTGATCTTGCGGCCCTTCTTGACACTTTTCCCCAGGAAAACACTGCTACGCTACCCATTGAGGTCAAACTCCCGGACGGGGCAAAACTGATCTGGGCCGATCCTCCTCAGATTGAAGTTGTTTTTAACCGTATCGCTATAAAAGGGAAATAGATGAAAAAACTTTTTGGTACTGACGGAGTCAGAGGAATTGCCAATATGGATCCGATGACTGCGGAAATGGCCCTGCAGATTGGCCGGGCTACCGCTTACATCTGTAAGAAAAGAACACACCGTCATCGTATTGTCATCGGCAAGGATACCAGGTTGTCCGGGTATATGCTTGAAAGCGCCCTGGTATCTGGTATCTGCTCTATGGGCGTTGATGTCCTGATTGTCGGCCCCATGCCCACCCCGGGAATTGCTTTTCTCACCCGCAGTATGAGGGCCGATGCCGGTATGGTTATCTCCGCTTCCCATAATCCTTTTCAGGATAACGGTATCAAGATTTTTTCCCGTGACGGTTTCAAGTTACCTGATCAAACGGAAGAAACCATTGAAAAGCTTATTTCACATGATAGCATCAAGGATTTGCGGCCAACGGCAGACGAAGTGGGTAAAGCATTCAGGATTGATGATGCCATCGGTCGTTACATTGTCTTTCTGAAAAACACTTTCCCGGCTGAGTTGGATCTTGAAGGACTGAAACTGGTTATCGATTGTGGTAATGGAGCAGCATACAAAATTGCCCCGGCGGTTTTTGAGGAGCTGGGAGCCTCGGTTACGGCCATCGGCATCAGTCCCAACGGTAAAAATATTAACGCTGATTGTGGATCTTTGCATCCGGAACGTCTAAAAGAAGAAGTTCTCAAAGTCGGGGCCAACTTGGGTATTGCTTTTGACGGTGATGCTGATCGGGTAATATTTGTCGATGAGACGGGCGCCGAAATTAACGGTGACCAGAT
>DQWO01000348.1 GCA_011042595.1 Pseudomonadota bacterium | reverse complement strand
GGATAGTCCACCTCATGATATGAGCTATGGGCCAGTATTTCAAGGTAGATGAAGTGCTCAAAGGCATTGCCGAAAAGCTCCCCCTTTTCATCCTCCGAAGCGCAGGCATAGCCGCCATCAAAAACGAAAGCGACAGGGTCTCAAGATGGCTAAAGGGGGGCGGATAATATCTCTAAACGCGCTTGACGACATAACAAAAAGAGGATATGATTTAAATGTTTTTACTTAGGAGAAACCGACCGGCAACTTAAGAAACAACTTTGAGGAACTGTCACGATGTTAATAAATTTATTTAGAGACGGACGTTTGTCGCTTTTTATCCTGCTCGCTCTGCTTTTTACATTTCCAGCCCAGGCTACAGCGGTCGAAAAACATGATGAACTTTTAAAAAATGTGAAATTTACCGGTGATTTTGATGAAATGAACCAGCGCCATGTCATCAGAGCCTTAGTGGTTTACAATGATATGCTCTATTTTTTTGATCATGGTCAGGCCCGAGGTGTTTCCTATGAAGGCTTGAAACTTTTTGAAAAATTCATCAATGTAAAACTGAAAAAAGGCACTGTAAAAATCCGGATTGTCTTTGTCCCGACTACCAGGGATCGCCTCTTTGCTGATCTGGTTGAGGGACGGGGCGATATTGCGGCGGCTAATCTGACCATAACTTCAGAACGACTGAAACTAGTCGATTTTTCCGACCCTTTTGCCAAGCAGGTCAAGGAGGTGTTTGTAGTCGGTCCTAAAGCGGAAAAACTTGGAGGGCTGGATGCTCTCGCCGGTCGTGAAGTAATGGTTCGCAAATCAAGCAGCTACTTTGAACATCTGCAACAACTCAACCAAATCTTTATCAAGAAGGGATTAGATCCTGTCAAACTTAAGCCTGCCGATGAATACATGGAAGACGCTGACCTGCTGGAGATGGTCAATTCCGGCATCCTGCCATGGGCCGTGGTCGACAGCCATAAGGCAAAATTTTGGGCTAAAGTTTTCGACAAGCTGACCGTCAGAGAAGATCTAGCAATCCATACAGGCAGCAAAATTGCCTGGGCTTTCCGAAAAAACAGTCCGCAATTGCAAGAAATTATCAATCAATTTGTAAAAAAACATCGCAAAGGTACGCTGCACGGCAACATGATTATAAACCGTTACCTGAAAAATAACCGCTGGGTGAAAAATCCCAACCGTAAAGAGGAACGGAAACGCTTTGCCCAAACAGTCAAGCTCTTCCGGGAAAACGGTAAGCTTTTTAATTTTGATTACCTGATGTTGATGGCTTTATCTTTTCAGGAATCGCAACTCGATCATAGTCGACGCAGTTCTGCCGGCGCCATTGGCATCATGCAGGTTTTAAAAAGTACGGCGGCGGATCCTAAGGTAAACGTCAAAGAGATTGAAAAAATAGAGAATAATGTCAACGCCGGCAGCAAATATCTGCGTTTCATTTACGACAACTATTATGCCGACAAACAGAACATTGACGACCTTAATAAGATGCTCTTAAGTTTCGCCTCCTACAATGCCGGCCCGAGAAAAATAACTAACATGCGTAAGCTGGCAGGTGAGATGGGTCTTAACCAGAATATCTGGTTTAATAATGTTGAACTCGCGGCAGCCAAAAAGATCGGTCGGGAGACCGTCCAGTATGTCAGCAATATCTATAAATATTACATCGCTTACCGGCTGGTCGAAGAACATAAACAAAAGAAGTTTAAAAACAACTGAAACTTTATCCTGATCCCGAAACTGATTTGAGGGTGTCTTGAATATAGAGAAGATTGTTCGTTTTCGCTTCAGGTTTCAGAACCTGTTGGTCTGGCTCTTTCTCTACATTGTCGTCAGTCCGTTCTTGACGGCCATACCTAATGCCAACCTTGTTGTGCAATTCCTGTTTACAGCCGTTCTCTTTTCGGCCGTCTACACGATTCACCGGGAGAGCCATATCATGTGGCCGGCTTTGGCGCTACTCACCTTGAGCACTACTTTAATCTGGTGCAATGCGCTAGGCTTACTAAATATCAGCGGCAAAGCGATCGATTCTCTTCTGGTTTTCTATCTGGGCCTGCTGGTGTTCTCGTTTAGTCGCTATATATTCAAAGCCAAACAGATTGATCTGGAGTTGATTTCAGCAGCTCTCTGTCTCTACCTTCTCCTCGCCTTGCTCTGGGGCTCAATTTTCATGCTTCTGGAGGAGTTCATGCCCGGCTCTTTTGCCGGTGCCGGACTCGTCCCGGCCGGCTCCATAAGGGAAGAATTTCATTACTTCAATTACTTAAGTTTTATCACCATAACCACTTTAGGTTACGGTGATATCACCCCGCAGACCCCGCCCGCAATGGCCCTCTGCCAGGTCGAGGCGATCCTGGGGCAGTTTTTTACAGCGGTCCTGGTCGCCCGGTTGGTTGGAGTTCAGGTGGCCCAAAGTTTTACAGGGAAAAAGGAGTAGGCGGAAAATGAATTTTAGACCATGAGCTGTAACGGAATAGCAACAACTCCGCCTCATTTTGAGCTGAGCCAGATCATCGCCTGCCATGGCTGCGACCTGTTGCTTGAACGGCTACCGGTCAAACCGGGAGAGAAACTTTTCTGCCCACGCTGCGGAGAACTCCTGCTGGCCCCGAAAAACAACTCCGTCAACCGTAGTCTGGCCCTTGCTTTGAGCGGACTGGTGCTCTTTCCGTTTGCCATTCTGCAATCGATCATGAGCCTTGATACAATGGGATTTGAAAACAGTGGTAACATTCTCGATGGGGTCCTTATGACCTTTCGTGACGGCTACTGGCTGGTCGCTGCTATCCTGGCCCTGACCACGATAGTCTTTCCCCTGATAAAATTGACACTCCTTTTTGTGATAACCTTAAATATCAAACTTGACCGCAACCCTGACTATCTGCGCCTGCTGATGCGAGGTTACGTGCATTTTGATGAGTGGGGTATGCTCGAAGTCTATATGATCGGCATTCTCGTAACCATAATCAAAATGCATCACATGGCAAACATCCATTACGAAACCGGTTTATTCTGTTTTATCGGAATTCTGGCGATGACTCTAGGTTCGACACTGGTGATGGACCAGGAGGAGTTCTGGTACTTAATTGAAAATGGAAACCACAATTGACGAAGTTCAGTAACCACCAAACAGCTCGGTCCGCCAATCTGGCCCTCTGTCACGATTGCCATAAATTGGTTTCTGTGAACACAGAGGATACGGCCGTATCCTGCCCGCGCTGCGGAGCCGATATCCACTTTCGCAAACCAAACAGTATCAATCATACCTGGGCTCTGGTGTTGACGGCCCTGGTACTTTCCTTTCCCGCCAATCTGCTGCCGATTATGCAGGTCAATTTTATGGGAACGACAGACCTGTCGACAATTATGGATGGTATAATTTATTTCTTTCGGGAGGGCTCTTACGGTATTGGCCTGGTAATCCTTACTGCCAGCATCCTGGTACCCTGGTTTAAGATTATCGGCCTGATCCTGATTTTACTCTCAATCCGTTTTCGCTGGCAGAGCTGGCTTAAACACAAAGCCCTGCTTTTTCGCATAATCGAGTTTATCGGTCGCTGGTCGATGCTTGATATCTTTGTTATCGCGCTGCTCCAGGTTCTAGTCAACTTCGGCAGTTTAACGACAATTTCCGCCGCTGTGGCCGCCCCCTACTTTACCGGGGTGGTTTTGAGTACAATGTTTGCGGCCATCACGTTCGACCCCCGACTGCTCTGGGACAGTTGAGGTAACTATTTGCAATTTAAGAGAGACCTTCAATGGAAAAGCCTGTGATAAAAAAGAAAAAAGGAATTTCTCCGATCTGGATTCTGCCGATTGTGGCCTTGATGATTGGCGGCTGGCTGCTCTACAAAAGCTATCGTGATGCCGGCATCGATATTGTGGTTCACTTTCCCAATGCCGAAGGCATTACGGTCGGCAAAACCAAGGTTGTTTATAGAGGGATTACAATTGGTACTGTGCGTGATATTGTGATTGATCCCGGCATCAGCAGTGTCGCCCTGCATCTTGAAATGGATCGCAACACTAAAGGTGGACTGGTGGAAGACACCAAATTCTGGCTCGTTAAACCAGAAGTTTCAGCGGGCCGGATCAGCGGTCTGGACACTTTACTTTTGGGCAGTTACATTGCCGCACAAAGAGGGGTATCCAAGGTGGAGTGCCGTGAGTTTACCGGTCTTTTAGAAGCCCCTCCGGTGCAATCTGACGCCCCCGGTCTCCACATAAAGTTAACCGCCAAAAATCTCGGTTCGATCCAACGTGACACCCAGATCTATTACAAAAACATTCCGATTGGCTCAGTTCAGGGATATAAACTCAATGAAAATCAAGAAGGAGTCATCATTGACGCTTATATCGAACTCCAATACAAATCCTTGATCAAAACCAGAACCCGTTTCTGGAACAGCAGCGGCATTAATTTTAAAGGCGGGCTTTCAGGCTTTCAATTTCGCATGGAGAGTATGGCTGCCTTAGTCTATGGTGGCATCAGCCTCTACACACCAAAATACCAGAGCCAGAGTCCGGTCGCCGAGAATGGCCGCATCTACCCACTATATGAAGAGTTTGATGACGCTGAATTCGGCCTCAAAATGACCCTGCAAATCCCCACGGCCCAAGGCATTGAGGCTGACATAACCAAAGTCATGTATCATGGTTTTGAGGCCGGGGTTGTAACCAATATTACTTTCGACGAAGATAAAAAAACTATTACCGCACATATCAACATTGACCCCAAGGCTGAATTTATTCTCCGTGAAGGAAGCCGTTTCTGGATCGTGAAAGCTGAACTCTCAGTCAACCGAGTCCGCCACCTGGATACTCTAATAAAAGGCAACTATATCGCTTTTGAACCTGGCGATGGGATCTACAAAGACTATTTTGTACTCCAGGATGCCCCGCTGACAGATGAGATTATGCCAGCCGGTAAAACCTTTACTCTGGTATCTGATGAGTCAAAGTCATTTGCTATCGGCGCACCGATTCTTTATCGCGACCTTAAGGTCGGCGAAATAACCGGTTTTGACCTCGATGCCGAGGGCCTGAAGATACGTGGAAAAATTCTGATCTATGAAAAATATGCTCACCTGGTCAAAACTGATTCGGTTTTCTGGAAAAGTGGTGGCCTCAAGTTCAATGCCGGACTTGATGGTATTAATATCGAAAGCGGAACCATGGCGACTTTACTGACCGGTGGAATCACCTTTACAAACCCTGATAAAAAAAGAGACCTGCAAAAAATTGCCGAAGCCTTGAAAAGTTTTACTATCTATAACGACTATCAATCAGCCTTGGACAATAATCCGACATTGCAGGCCCGGGGCTTGGGTGTGCAGATCAAGGCGACCGACGCCAAAGATCTTTCCATCGGTTCGCCGGTTCTCTATAAACATATTGAAGTTGGCAAGGTAATCGGCTTTGCCCTGGAAAAAGGTGACAACAATGTTCTGGTCGATATTTTTATCGACCAGGAGTACGCTTACCTTCTCAAGAGTACAAGCCTCTTCTACAATATCAGCGGGATCACGGTTGCTGGTGGACTCTCCGGCATAGAACTTAAAACCGGCTCTTTAAAAAGCATTCTTGCCGGCGGGATCTCATTTTTCACCCCGGAACCTGGCCAACCGGCTCTTGCCGGCCAGCAATACCTTCTCTACGAAAGTCGCAAGGCAGCTCAGGAGATTGACAAAAAACTGATCACTATCAGATTTGCAGATTCCACGGGGCTTAAGAAAGGGATGGAGGTTCGCTACCAGGGGATTGTCATCGGCACCGTCCAGGAGGTTAATTTTACAGCAGCCATGGACGCAGTCCTCGGCCTGACCATGATCGACAACCGAGCTGCGAAACTTTTCACTGCCAACACACGACTCTGGCTCGTCAGCCCGGAAGTCAGCCTGGCCGGCATCAACAATCTTGATACGGTAATTTCCGGCCCTTACATTACTCTGCAACCCGGCAGCGGCAGTCCAGTAACCAAAATTACCGCCCTGACAAAACCCCCGGTGCTGGAACCTGTAGCCACCGGTTTAAATATTGTTCTGGAAGCCGACCTTCTCGGTTCATTAAACAAGAATTCACCCATTTACTATCGTCAGATTCAAGTCGGCCGAGTAACCGGCACTCAGCTTTCACCAACTGCTCAAAAGGTCTTTATTCATATTAATATTACCCCGCCTTATGATCGTCTGGTGCACAACAATACCAAATTCTGGAACAGTAGCGGCATCAACGTCAAAGCCGGGATTTTCTCCGGCGTTAAAATCAGTACGGAATCACTTGAATCTATTGTTGTCGGCGGGGTCAGTATGGCGACACCGGAAGGAGAAAATATGGGCAGGAGAGCCTTCTCAGGCCAACATTTTACCTTGTATGATGAAGCCAGAAAAACCTGGCGTACATGGCAGCCAGCCATAGCCTTGGATTGACATGAATTTTCACTGCTGTCCGATAGCCCATGTTTCGGTGCAGAGTTAGTTCTGGAAGAGTTAAGCCGCATAAAATTTACAGCTTTAACAACTTCTGAGAAGTTTTCATTTGATTTAAAAATTGATGAAATTGGCTGTTACATATTGATGTTACCCATCATCTCATCCTCTTTATAAATTGAATTGTCTGGACTGGTATGGATGTTATTATAATCAACCTCCTTTGCTTCCTAAACCCTTTCAGTCTGCATCAAAACTGCTTGCAAAAGATGAAAAATGCATTATGAAATCATCCACCAGGAAATGGCAATTTGTGGATGAACACTATTTTTTGCTCTGCCAGCCGTCTTCCCCGGTCAGGGGAACGAAGGAACAGAGAAAAAGTTCTCTGGTCAACAGTTGATTATTAACTTTTTTGATTACCTTGAGCATCTGATAGCCGAGAGGACCCACAGGTATGACCAGTTGACCGTTTTCAGCCAGTTGATCGGTTAATGCTTTGGGTGTATGCGGTGCTCCCGCGGTCACGATGATGGCATCGTAAGGGGCTTCCGGCTGGTATCCCAGGCTGCCGTCACCAACGATGATATGGATGTTGTCATACCCCATCTCTTGTAAGATTTTTGTTGCCTTTTCCGCCAGGTTCCGGTGGATTTCCATGGAAATAACCTTGTCGGCCAGTTCAGCCAGTACCGCGGTCTGGTAACCGGATCCGGTCCCGATTTCCAACACTTTTTTCCCAGGTTCGATGAGGGTTAGCTGCTCGGTCATGGCCGCAACCATGTATGGCTGGGAGATTGTCTGCCCTTTGCCGATTGGCAAAGGATGGTCAGCATAGGCATCGCCGCGCATTTGAGCAGGGACAAAACGGTGTCGTTCAACTTTTCCCATGGCTTTCAGGACCAGAGGGTTAGAAATTCCCCTGGGGATGAGCTGTTTTCTTACCATTTCTTCCCGTAGTTCGTTGTAGTCCATTTTTCTTCCTCTTCATAGTTCCAATCTATTTGTAAGTATAACAGAATTTACTGCCGCGTCAATTTCAATCCAGGGGGAATAGAATAGATAAGTATCAGATAATTCAATATACTGTTCCTGGAATTTGTCCCCGGAATTTCCCTGTCTTGCTTTTTATTTCGAATGGTGATAATTTTTTAACGCCATGATTTTTATATATATTCAGTTTTCATCTAGCGATTTTCCTGGTGATTGTTATGAGTGATAACTCCCTGCAACAGTGGGATTATCCACTGTTGCAGCAGGCCCTCGACAGTATTGCCGATTCTATCTATATCATCAATAGACGCTACCAGATAGTCTGTCTGAACCAGGCTGCCAGCCGTCGGGTTGATAAGGAGAACTCAGCAATTATCGGGAATCGGTGCCATCAGATGATTTTTGACCAGGCGGTGCCCTGCCCTTTTTGTCGGTTGGATAAGGTTTTTGCGGCTGGAGAAAGTGAAAAAACTAATTTCAGTCTTTTGGATACCGATGGTCGAAATCATGTTTTTGAGCTTTCATTTTATCCTATTTTGGATCCGGGATGTCAGTTTGAAGCCTGCATGGTTATGTTCAGGGATATTACGGAAAATGTTGGCCTATTTTCTGAAATTTCACGTCTGAAGGGATTGGCAGCCATGGGTGAATATGCGGCTGAGCTTACCCATGAAATTCGTAATCCGCTTAATTCCATCGAGATTCAGATGATGTTATTGAAAAGGGTGATGCAGGGTTTGCCAGAGGATGCTCAGCATGAAGTCAATGGAATTATAGACGTTGTCAGATTAGAGAATCAGCGCTTGAATCTGTTGGCCAGTGATTTTCTGCTGATGAAAAAATCTCGGGAACTTTCACTGACGACAGTGGATATCAACGCCCTGCTGTCAGAAGTTGTCAGCCTGCTGAAGCTGGAAGCTGACCGCGAGAAGGTAGTCGTTGATCTGTCATTCGCGATGTCGCATAATCTGGTGCGAGGTGATTGGGATAAACTGAAACAGGCATTTGTCAATCTGGTGAAAAATGGTATCGAAGCATTGGCGGGGCAGGAAAGTGGCAGGCTTGATGTTATAATCGCCAGCGACAATAATCGTGTAATTATTGATTTTATTGATAATGGTCCGGGTATCCCTTACGCGGAACAATTGAAAATATTCAATTTATTTTATACTACCAAACCCGCCGGTACCGGTATTGGACTGCACCTGTGTCGGGATATTATCGAAGCCCATGGCGGAGACATCTCTTTTATGAGTGATGAAAATGGCTCCGCCTTCAAGATTAAGCTTCCTCAGACGGAGTTATCAGCAGATGGATAAACCGAAAATTTTGGTTGTGGATGATGAACCCCGGGCAGTGGCCGGCCTGGTTTCCCTGCTTCAGCACGATGGTTACCCGGCAGAAGGAATCAGTAATCCCCAAAAAGCGCTTGAACGGCTGCAAACCGGTGGAATTGATATCCTGCTTTCAGATTTGAAGATGCCTGGTATGAGTGGACTGGAATTATTGCAGCAGGCAAAAAATATGACACCTTCTCTTAATGTGGTCATGATTACCGGCCAGGGAAGTGTTGATGATGCCGTTATGGCCATGAAACAGGGAGCTGAAGATTACCTGACTAAACCGGTTAATATTGATGAACTGGAGATAATCCTGGAACGTATCTGGGATAAAATTTCCCTGCTTCACCAGAATCAGGCCTGGCGGGCTTCATGGCAAAAGCAATTCAGTCGGGAAGGTTTTATCGGCCGGACTCCACAGATGGAGCGGCTTTTTCATACCATTCAGGAAGTGGCGGCGACTTCCGCTACCGTTCTCATTGAAGGAGAAACCGGGACTGGAAAGGAACTGGTTGCCAGTTCGCTGCATGCATTAAGCCTGAGGGCTGATAAACCGTTAGTCGCGGTTAACTGTGCGGCTCTTACTGAAGGCTTGTTGGAAAGTGAATTATTTGGTCATGTGCGCGGGGCCTTTACCGGGGCGATAAGGGATAAGCGGGGGAAATTCGCCCTTGCCGATGGTGGAACACTTTTCCTCGACGAAATCGGGGAGATGCCGTTTGCGATTCAGGCAAAGTTATTACGGGTCCTGGTATCGGGAGAGTATCAGCGGGTTGGGGGTGAACAAACCCATTATGCGGATGTCCGAATTATTGCGGCCACCAATAAAAAACTGCGGCAGGAGGTTGAACAGGGTCGGTTTAGGGAAGACCTTTACTATCGACTGAATGTTGTGCTTATTTCTCTGCCTTTACTGCGTGAACGAGTTGATGATATCCCTTTACTGGTAAAATACTTTATTGACCAGGCAGCATCCAGGGATCAACATTTGCCCCTTTATCCTGACGCTGAAATTTATCGGCGGCTGCAGAATTATTCCTGGCCGGGTAATGTCAGGGAGTTGGAAAATATTATTGAGCGGGCTTTGATCTACGCCAAAGGACGTCCCATTCAAGCAGCTGATCTGGCCCTGCCGGCTCAGGATGTGACGCTATCTACGGTTACCGATAGCTCAGCCTATGTTGATGATTATCAGGGGGTAACCCTGAAGGAAATGGAAAAAAGAATGATCCTCAGGGCTCTGGAAAGAACGAAAAATAAACGCCAGGCAGCCAGTGAACTGGGTGTCAGCGTCCGTAAAATTGAATATAGGTTGAAAGAATGGGGGATGAAAAAATAAGCCTAAAGTTTTCAGATCTCCAGGCGAATAACGAGGTAGAGTGGTGGAAATTAGTAGTTTTCATATAAACTAATCAATGCTATGGAGTTGTCTTGCCATGGTGGATTTTATCATCCCGTCAATTATGCCAAATCCCCCGGTTTCTTTTGGGAAAAGTCAAACAAACAAGAGTACCCTACGGGGAAAAATCCTGGCTACCCGTAAGGGACGACGGCGTCAACGTCGCTATTCAATCAGCAGATATGGTGGCGATGAGCGGCGTCGCTTCAGGGAGAAACGGCACAATGTGTCCGCGGCAATCGATCAACAAACTGTTCGAATTGTTACTTTGCAGGTTGCTACAGCTCAGGATCTTGATAATCTGATTGGCAAAGATGTGATTCTCAGGGTTATGGGTTAGGGACATAATCAGCAAGAAAAATTTTCAACTTAGTCATTGTTTGTGGGCTGACTGCGTGTTCAATGCGGCAGGCGTCCAGCTCTGCAATTTCCATGTCCACCAATAGCACTCGGGTTAAAAAGTCATAGAGAATCTGATGTCGACTGGTGATTTCCTCCGCAATTTTACGACCTTTCTCCGTTAAAGTAACAAAGCTGTACCTTTCATAATTTACCAGTCCTTTTTCGGCCAGATTCCTTACCGCACCGGTTACGCTGGGCATTTTTACCTTTAACTGGCGGGCAATATCACGAACTCTGGCCACTTTCTGCTCTTCCTGCAAGGTCAAGATTGCTTCCAGGTAGTCTTCCATATTGGAAGTTAAATTCTTGGCGGTCATTCTGCTCTCCGTTTCATCCTCACGCTCATCGATGTTATCCCTATCTAACATTGTTAATAATTTTCCTAGTCAATCCTCAAGGGTTTGTCAATATTTTTTTCTTGTTGCTCTTAAGAGAAGTCATGTGCGGTAGCTTTACTTAGGAGGCTGCCCGAAAGTAGAAATTTTTTCTCAAATCGAGGCATGCGAAAAAAATTACCGGAGGCATATATGTGATATTCTGAGGATAATTTTTTGAGCATAACGAAGAGTTGGAAAAAGGGCATTTTCGGCCAGCCTCCTAGGCATATATTGCCGTTTATGGTCGTAACAGCGGAAAAATAAACCTGTCCCGTTCAGATCCTTATCCCCAGCTGAATCCTAAAAGTTCTGTAAAATCAAATAATTGGAAATATTAAAAAGTATTTTGATGTTGGTACGTAAGTTGCAATTATCAATTACAGCAGTTTAGCATTCATCCTGGCATGGCGGGTTTAAATGGAATGATGAATGATGATTTATTGAATGGGAAACAGTAATGAATCATGGAATTTATACCGCATTGAGCGGTTCGTTGGCTAATGAGCGCCGTCTGGACATTATGACAAACAATCTGGCTAATCTCAATACGACCGGGTTTAAGCGAGAGATGCCGGTTTTCAGTTCTGTGCTGGCTCAACAAAGTGGCAAATCCCTGGAATTCGGGCTGCCTCAAGGTCCGGTGGAATATGTTAATGCCGCTTTTAATCAGGATAATCAGGTGAGTTTCAAGCCCGGTGCTCTGCAGCCTACCGGAAACAAGCTTGATGTGGCTATTGAGGGGGATGCCTTTTTTGTTGTCCGCAGTCCCCGGGATGGGAATGATTATTATACTCGTGCCGGTGGTTTTGGCTTGAATAGTAATAAAGAAGTGGTGACTGCCGATGGCAGTGTTTTGCTGAATACAGACGATGTCGGCCAGCCTTTGGTTATTGATGGTGCGGATATCAAAATAAATGAGAAAGGGGTTGTGGTTGTTGATGGGTCACCGGTAGGAACAATTCGTCTCGTGCGCTTTGCCGATCGTCAGGCATTGGATAAAGTCGGGGCAAGCAATTTCCAGCCTACCAGTGCCTCCGGAACCCCGCAGTTGGTTGATGATGTAATTTTGCATCAGGAAGTGAAAGAAATGTCCAATGTTGATCCATTGTCTTCGATGGTGGGTTTAATCGAAATTTCCCGGCAATATGAATTACAGCAGAAAATAATAACCAGCCTGGGGGATGTAAACCACCTGGCGGCAAGCGAAATTGCCGCCTTATAAACTATACGTTGATAATC
>DQWO01000275.1 GCA_011042595.1 Pseudomonadota bacterium | reverse complement strand
GTATTCCTTTGGACTTAACTTGCTTTCTTGCCAGTCAAGGACTTGCTGCCGCCAGAAATCACGTTTTTCCTGAAGAGATTGTTTATGGTCACTTTCGCTCATGGCATACCTCCAAAATTGTTGATTTTTGACTTTATGCCATGGCGGTTATAAAATTAAAAGAAGCTGTTTATTTGACGCTTAGCCTTCCAGGTTTTCAATGTTGGAAAGTTGAATCAGGTCACGAGTGACACTTCCCGGCCAGCTGCAGCAGCGCGTTCAGGTATTTGATGAATTCTTTCATCCTCAGGGTAGCTGGAACTGGTTTGTCAGCGCCATTGCTGGTGCCGCTTTTTGGCGGAATGGTCTGGTAGTAGACTTTCAGGTGAGGGGGGAGGATTTTCTGGCAGAGGTGATAGGCCCTTTTCACATGGAATGTTGAGGTGACGATAACCAGGGAATGAAAATGGTGCTGCCGGCAGAGATCCCGCAAAGCGAGGATATTGGTCAGGGTGTTATGGGATCGGTTTTCAATGATGAGCTGATCCGGTTGCAGGCTTATTTGTCTGCCTGGGGCGGGCGAGAAAGAGGTCAGTATATCCCGGCTGCGGCTGCGGGGGTTAGCGCCGATGATGAGCAGATGGTGGGCTTTATCCCGGTTCAGCAGATCATATCCTTGTTGAAGGCGGCCGGAGCCGCCGGCCAGGACGGCAATGGCATCGACCTGGTAGCCATTAACTGCCGGGAGCCGGGGCGGCGAAACCCGGCTGTAGCCGAGGAAAAACCAGAGCAGCAGGTCGGCAACCAGCAAGATCATAAAAGCCATGACTATCATGGCAAGTGCTAGAGTTTGTTTCTTTTTCATGACTTGATTTTTGGCTTGATTTTACTACTCCGTTATGGTAATCCAACGGGTCCTTGTCAGTATGTATTGCTTTGAATCTTATCCCGTTGTCTGCCGGTTGTACTCTGAACGGATTTTCGTCCGCGGGCAGCAAAGGATTGTTGAAAATATTTTGGAGGTTGTACCCATGTCTAAAGTTTGTGATATTTGTGGAAAAAGACCGCAGGTTGGCAATAATGTCAGTCATGCTAACAATAGAACCAAAAAAACCTGGTATCCCAACCTGCAGAAAGTTAACGCGGTGGTCAATGGCCAGAAGAAGAAAATCACCGTCTGCACCCGCTGCATCCGTAGTGGCGCGGTGAAAAAAGCTTGATTGAGCCTCCTAGTTCATTCGGTGAACTTCAATAACTCCCTTTACCTGTTCCAGCCTGTTCATTACCTGTTGTAAATGTTTTAGATCGGTGACCCCGATTTCAAACATGCAGACCGCGTTTCGGTCGATGTTGGTGCTCACTTTGACATCGGAGATATTTGCTTCTTCGGAACTGATAACCGTAGTCATCTCCGCCAGCATGCCCCGGCGATCCTCGCAAAGTACCCTGATCTTGATCTGGTGAGTTGCCTGCTGTCCCAGGCTCCAGCTTACCTCAATCTGGCGTTCCGGGTCACTTTTCAGCACATGTTTACAGTCCCGACGGTGGATGGTAACTCCCCGGCCCCTGGTAATGAAACCGATGACCGGATCTCCCGGGAGTGGATTGCAGCATTTGGCAAAGTGAACCATAACGTCATCAATGTCTTTTATGGTAATTCCCTCGCTGCTCTGCCGTTTTTTCTTCTGCTGACTTTCTTCCTTGTTCTTCTTTTCCTGCCGGCCGCTTTTCCTGAGCTCTGGATAAAGCTTGTAAACAACCTGCAACGCCGATATTTTTCCTCTGCCGATGGCTGCCAACAGGTTTTCGGCATTGTTCAGGGAAAACTGGGCGGCAACATCCTCAAACTTTCCCTGCTTGAACTCCTTGTTGAATGATAGTTTATGACGGAAAAATTCTCGTTCGCATAATTCTCTTCCCAATTCAATACTGCGTCGTTCCGCCTCTTTTTTTACCCAGTGACGAATTTTACTGCGCGCTTTACTGGTTTTGACAAAGTGAAGCCAGTCTTTATTGGGATGCTGCCTGTTAGAGGTGATAATTTCCACCACTTCTCCGGTTTTCAGCTCGTATTTCAGTGCTACCATCTTACCGGAAACCCTGGCACCGGTGCAGTGGTCGCCGATATTAGAGTGAATGCTGTAGGCAAAATCGACGGGGGTTGAGCCTTTGGGCAGTTCTTTAACCGCTCCCTGGGGGGTGAATACGTAGACCGAATCGGCAAAAAGATCAATCTTGACCGATTCGAGGAATTCCCCGGCATTGCTGACGTCACCCTGCCATTCAACCACCTGGCGCAGCCAGTCAAGTTGTGAACGTTCCTTGTCATCCAGCTTATAACTTTCCTTGTATTGCCAGTGGGCGGCAATTCCCATTTCGGCAATACGGTGCATTTCTTTCGTGCGGATCTGCAGTTCGATCTGTTCGGCATCGGGACCAATGACTGTCGTGTGCAGGGACTGGTAGAGGTTGGTTTTCGGAATGGCAATAAAGTCTTTGAATCGACCGGGAACCGGCAGCCAAAGGGAGTGGATGATACCAAGGACCGCATAGCAGTCCTTGACTGAATGGACAATAATCCGGAAGGCCAGGATATCATAAATCTGTTCGAAGGTGATGTCCTGATGTACCATCTTCTGGTAGATGCTGTACAGGTGCTTTAATCGGCCGGTGACGGTTCCCTCAATTTTGTGATGATGGAGGTTACGCTCCATAATTTTGATAACTTTGGTGATGTACTCCCGGCTTTCCTCTTTCTTTCGGGCTATTTTCTGTTCCAGCTCGGCATAGATGGAGGGTTTCAGGTAGCGCAGGGAGAGATCTTCCAGCTCCTGCTTGATCCAGGAGATTCCCAGCCGGTTTGCCAGGGGGGCATAGATATCCAGGGTTTCCTGGGCGATGGCCTGCTGTTTTTCCGGCCGCTGAAACTGCAGGGTACGCATGTTGTGCAGCCGGTCGGCGAGTTTGATTATCAGGACCCGGATGTCCTTGACCATGGCCAGGATCATTTTGCGAAAATTTTCCGCCTGCCTTTCCTCGGAAGTTTTAAAACTAATTTTGCTGATTTTGGTTAGTCCCTCCACCAGGGTGGTGACCTCTTCACCGAAACGGGCCGACAGCTCTTCCACTGAGGTCAGGGTATCTTCCAGGGTGTCATGGAGGAGCCCGGCCGTGACGCTGGCTACATCCATTTTAAGATCAGCAATGATGTTTGCTACTTCCAGGGGGTGAATCAGGTATGGCTCACCCGAGAGGCGCACCTGTCCCTTGTGGGCCAGGGCAGTATAGACATAAGCCTTGCGGATATTGTTAAGATCGGCACCGGGGTTGTATTCCTGGACTTTATCCAGAATGCTATTGAGGCGGGTCATGATTTGCGCATGGTTTTAAGGCTGCCAGTTGCGGACAAAGGCATCTGGAATTCCCAGCCGCTTGATCGAACGCAGGGCATTACGAGGGTAATGATTAAAAGAAAAGCCATCAACCAGCAGGATATGATGAGGTACATTGACCGGTTCATGGAAAACCCTCGGGGTAAATCCCCGGGAACGGTATTGACTGATCTTTTCACTGGCAGTAGTCTGGTAGTAAAATGAGCCGATGTTGACATAAAACTGGTCCCCGCGGCGGCAGGGGAAGGGATCATCTCCCCATTTGTCGATGGTCCTGATGATTTTTCGGGCACTTGCAAGGTTTGGATATGGCCCCAGGAAAACCCGGTGCATGGGGAGCAGTCTCTTCCTGGTGGTGACAAAAGAAGCGTAACCATGGTCTTGCAGGATCTGTTGGTAATGTTTCAGGGTCTGAGGGAAAATGAAAATGCCGGCCTGGATGACATAGGATTTTTTCCCTGGTGTTGTGGTCAACTGTTTGACCGTTGAGGGCTTAGCTATTGTTGCCTGTTTGACCGTTGCTGATTTCTGGCCGGCAGTTGCCGTGGTAGTGGTGTCCGATGCTTGAACTGCCGGGCTTTTCTCGGGTTTTGCTGCCGGCGGCTGTTGCCGCTCAGGTTTGGCTGCTTTTTGCCCGGCTGCCGCTTTGTTGTTGGTTTCGGTTGTTGTCGGTTCCGGTTTTATCGGCGTGACCACTGCAGCTTTTTCCTTCTCCAATTCCACCACTTTTACTTCGGGATGGCGGGGAGTTGGCTCCGGCAGTTTGGCCTCAGGGATCTTGTGTTTTTTTTGATTATCGACGGAAACTGGAGGTGCCGGTTTTATTTCAGTGGTCCGGCTGACCGTGGTATCAGGTTTTTTGGCTGAGGCTGGTGGTGATGGAAGTTCAATGATTGGCGAAGTGATGGTTTTTCGGGGCATGCGAACCGGTGAAAAAGTCAGAAAATAGTAAACTCCGATCAGGGTAAACAGTACCAGAATTATTTCATAGCGAAGCAATGATTCCAGCAGATTACCCTTTGGTTTTTTGGCCATATGCAAATAAGCTGTGTGTTAAGATATTAATTGGTTTCCATCCGGAAACTACCGTTTCCGGACGAGCTGTTAGCTATCAGCCTTTAGCTGTTATCTTAACAAGTTATTTTTTCAATGTTTTACTGAAAGCTGACTGCTGATCGCTGAAAGCGTTCATCGGGAAATGAACATTTCCCGATGAACATTAAGTGTTTTCCTGCTCGACTTCCGCTTCCTTGATAATTTTTTCCGCCAGATGAGACGGGACCTCATCATAGTGGGAAAATTTCATTGTAAACATGCCCCGGCCACCGGTTAAAGAGCGTAAATTAGGAGCATATTTCAATACTTCAGCCATGGGAACGCTGGCCTTGATAATCTGGCTGTTGGCCATTGGTTCAACGCCGTTCACTTTACCCCGACGGCTATTCAGATCACCGATAATGTCACCCATGTAATCATTGGGAACCGTTACTTCCATTTCCATAATGGGTTCGAGCAAAACGGGTTTGGCATCTTTCACTCCTTTTTTAAAACCCATGGAAGCGGCAATTTTAAAAGCCATTTCCGAAGAATCAACCGAGTGGTAGGAGCCGTCATAAAGGGTGATTTTAAGATCGACTACCGGATAGCCGGCAATAACGCCGCCAGCCATAGCTTCAACAACTCCCTTTTCGACCGCCGGAATATACTGCCGGGGGACAACGCCGCCGACAATGTTGTCAACAAACTCAAAGCCGCCGCCACGGGGCAGGGGGGCAATCTCCAACCAGGTGTCAGCATACTGTCCATGGCCACCTGATTGCTTCTTGTGTTTGCCCTGGACTTTTACCGTGCCCCGGATGGTTTCTTTGTAGGGGACTTTGGGCTCCTGCATCAGTACTTCAACGCCATATTTGCGCTTGAGTTTGTCAACTGTGACTTCCACATGAACCTGTCCCATGCCGGAGATTACCAGCTCCTTGGTCTGGGGGTTGCGGGTAATCTGGATAGTGGGATCTTCAGCCTGGAGTTTATGCAGAGCGGCCGTCAGTTTTTCCTCATCCCCCTTGGATTTAGGTTTCAGGGAGAAAGAAATGACCGGTTCCGGAATTTCCAGACCGGCATAGCGGATAGGATCCTTTTCATCACAGAGGGTGTCCCAGGTGGCGGTTTCCTTCAGTTTGGATACCGCGACAATATCGCCGGGAATGCATTCTTCGATGGGTTTTTGCTTACTCCCTTCTATTCTCAGCAGCTGGCCGATACGTTCCTTCTTGTCTTTGTTGACATTGAGACAGGCGGAATCTGAATGCAGGGTGCCGGAATAAACCCGGAAAAGTGAAAGCTGACCGGTAAACGGATCAGTGATGCTTTTGAAAACCAGTCCTGAAAATGGCTGGTCAGCGCCTACCTGGCGAATTATTTCCTCATCGGTTTCCGGATCAAAACCATAAATCTCTCCTCTCTCGACCGGAGAAGGGATGCAGATGGGAAGATAATCCAGTAACTGGGCAATACCAATATTTTTTAAAGCTGAACCGCAGACAACCGGAATAAATTTTCCGGTTATGGTTCCTTCATGGAGGGCGTCATGAATTTCCTGTTCAGTTATTTCTTCCCCACCAAGGTATTTTTCAATCAGTTCGTCATCAGCTTCAACCACCCGTTCGATCATTTTTTCCCGTTCACCCATGACCTCGTCCTGCATGTCAGCGGGGATATCGATGACTTTGAAATCGCCACTCTGGTCATCGGCATAGCTGTAGGCTTTCAGTTTGATCAGGTCCACAATTCCTGAGAATGAGTCTTCCAGACCGATGGGTAGTTGCAGGACGGCGGTGTTGCATTTAAAGGTTTTTTCCATTTCATCAATGGCCCGGAAGAAATTGGCCCGCTCCCGATCCAGTTTACTGATGAAAGCAATCTTGGGCAGCTCGAATTCTTCGGTAAATTTCCAGACCGCTTCAGTCTGGACTTTTACTCCAGAGATAGCACTGACGATGAGAACTGCGCCGCCGGCAATTCGCATACAGGAGCGGGTATCCATGATGAAATTGGCATACCCGGGAGTGTCAATAATATTGACGTGCTTTCCCTGCCAGTCAAGATGATGAATGGACGAAGAAATAGTAATATTCCGTTTAATTTCCTCAGGTTCATAATCCAGAACGGAGGTGCCCTGATCTACGTTTCCCAGGCGATCGGTGGCTTTGGCGGTAAAGAGCATGGCTTCTGCCAGGGTGGTCTTCCCGGCTCCGCCATGGGCGATGATGGCAACATTTCGGATGTCTTCAGATTTATAGGCTTTCATGTTTTCTTCCTTTTTTCCTTTCCACGGCAGAATAAGCTCGACAATTGATATTCACCCACTACTTTTTCTGCCGTGAAAAGTCAAGGTTTTAGTTCTTTTCAAGCGTGAGATTTGGGTTGATTTACCCGTCTGCATCAGGCACAATGGAGATACCTCTTCAACATGACTGTCGGGATGAAAGTGCGAGGGGTGAAAATTCAGGAGAAGGAGCAAATAAAAATGGCTTCGAACGTATATTTTGCTGATCTGCGGACCTCAGTGCGGAATAATCTTTTTGCCAAAATTAAGCAGCTGCTGAACAAACTGGAGTTGTCGGACAGTGTGGGGACCAATACCATGACGGCGATTAAAATCCATTTTGGCGAGGAGGGAAATACCTCATTTATCCGCCCGGTTTTTATCCGCCCTGTAGTTGAAATGGTTAAAGAACTGGGCGGGAAGCCATTTGTTACCGACAGTAATACGCTGTACGTGGGTTCCCGCAGCGATGCGGTTACTCATTTGCAGACCGCGGCCCGACATGGTTTCAACCTGACCGTGCTGGATGCCCCGGTGATTATTGCCGATGGCCTGCGGGGTAACAGCTCGACTACCGTCAGAATTGAAAAAAAACATATTGAGACCGCTAAAATTGCCCAGGAAATTGCCAATGCGGAGGCGATGGTGGTCATGAGCCATTTCAAGGGCCATGAATTACCCGGCTTCGGGGGGGCGTTGAAAAACCTGGGGATGGGTTGTGCCTGCCGGGAGGGGAAATTGCAGCAGCATTCCAATATCAGCCCCAAGGTTACCCGGCGCAAATGTATTGGTTGCGGAGAATGCCAGCGCTGGTGTCCGGCCGGGGCCATTACCATCACTGAAGAAAAGAAGGCGGTTATTGATCCGGAAAGTTGCATCGGTTGTGGAGAATGTATTGTTGTTTGTCCCCAGCAGGCGGTTGCCATTCGCTGGAATGAAACTATTCCGGTTTTTCAGGAAAAAATGGTGGAATATGCTTACGCTGCCTGCGCTGACAAACGGGAAAACGTGTTATTTCTGAATTTCGTTGTCCAGGTGAGTCCCGCCTGTGATTGCTACGCCCACAATGATCAGCCGGTTGTTCCTGATATCGGCATCCTGGCCTCCCGTGATCCTGTAGCCCTTGACCAGGCTTGTGCTGATTTGGTCAATGAA
Organism: Pseudomonadota bacterium; assembly: GCA_011042595.1. GTDB lineage: Bacteria > Desulfobacterota > Anaeroferrophillalia > Anaeroferrophillales > Anaeroferrophillaceae > DQWO01. Next base: position 4,418 of record DQWO01000275.1, on the reverse strand, counting down.
GCCCCGGGGATAGCCGGGAGCGCCCTGGGAAATGATATTGATCCAGGGGTTGATAAATTTCAGCTGCTTTACCCGAAAGTAGACTGGCGGATACAGCTGCGACACGCGGAGGAAATCGGTCTGGGGAGTAGGGAGTATGATTTGGTGAGGTTGTAAGTGGCTGTCCAAAAACACGAAAAAACTTCAGGGATAATACTTGATTTTTTTCTGTAATTAGTGTATCAAACCACGCTTTACTTCCCCTTGCTCCGGGTTGGGGCTACTATAAACTCATAAGGAGGAATTGGTTACATGGCAGAAGAAATGAGAAAGTATGAGCTTCTTTATATCCATCCGGGAACCCTGGATGATGAAGGAGTGAAAAAGGTTGACGACCGGTTGGCGGAGATTGCCGAGCGGCTTGGGGCCAGGGTTTTTTACCGGGATGACTGGGGGGTGAAAACCCTTGCTTACCGGGTTAAAAAGCATCTGGAAGGGCGTTATATCCTGATGCGTTTTGCCGCTACGATTGAATGTCTGCAGGAATTTGAGCGTCATCTGAAAATCATGGATGAGGTTATCAAATTTATTACCGTTCGCCTGCCGGATGATTATGATGAAAGTAAAGATCAGCCTGCTGAAGCGGATGAAGTTGCAGCGGAGCCGGTGGTAACTGACGATGTGGAGGCCGAAGTGGAGGAAGAAACCCCGGTTGTGGCTGAAGTCGCGGAGACCAAAACCGAAACCGAAACCGAGATTGGGGCTGAGACAGAGTAGCTAAACAGAATTTGATATTTGATGATTCAAATTGAAGATTGAGAGGTAGTAATGGCTTTCCAGAGAAGTAAAACTAATCGTCCTCAGCGGCGCCGGGCGTTTGTGAGCCGGAAGAAATATTGTCGCTTTTGTGCCGACAGTTCAATAAAAATAGATTATAAAGATATTCGTTTGTTGCGCTATTATATCAGTGAGAAGGGGAAAATTGTCCCAAAGAGGATATCCGGGACCTGTTCCAGTCATCAGCGGGAATTGTCGGCGGCCATAAAGAGGGCCAGAAATATTGCTTTGCTGCCTTTCGCGCAGATGACCCCTAAACCGATGTAGTGGCTGTTGTCAGAACTTTTGCTGAAAATTTGTGGTTGCTTGCTGATAAGACAGAGTTGTGGTAACTGATTATTCCTTTCCTGTCAGGATGTTTGTCCTGGGGGTTGTCGCGACGACCTGCTTTTTTATCGCTGCGGTTGCCGTTCCGTTCTTTGGTTTTGTGCCGGGTTTGTTAACCATGGTGCCGTCGGTGTATCTTGGTGTTTTGACCCGGCATCGATGGTTGCCCTTGTCTATCGTGGTCCTTACCACGGTGCTTTTGTACCTGTTTTTCCGTCAGGGTGGGCCGGTGTTGGGTTTTCTGTTCGAATACGGCCTTCCGGCCGTGATGCTGAATGAAGTAGTCCGCAAACACTATAACAACCGGTTGCGGATTATGGCCGTGGCTGCTGGTGCTTGTGCCGGTATTGTTCTGCTGGCTGTCTTTTTCTACTCTTTTCAGTCGTCCATGACTCCCATGACGATGGTGCAACGGGCTTTCCAGGCAAACCTTGAGATGGTGCAGCAGGTGTACCGGGATATGGGCATGGCGAAAGAGCAGCTGGCCTTTTTGCGTGATTCCTCTCCGGTATTGGGGTATTGGGTGGGCATGTTGTTCCCATCCCTGCTTTTTGGCGCGTACTTTTTACTCAATGGCTTGACCATGGTGATGGTCGGTCTGCTGGGTCGTTGGCGCCATACTCCCATCAGTTGGGGTGAGGGTTCTTTATTCGAAAACTTTGCTGTTTATCAGCAGACTATCTGGGTTTTGATTGGCTTGTGGGTGGCAGTGTTGCTTCCCGGGCTTCCGGAACTTATCCGGTTTTTTCTTTTTAATGGCATTTTTGTCCTGGTATTCTTTTACCTTCTCCAGGGAATGGCCATTATCTATTGTTACCTGAATAGATTTAAGGTGGGTGCCGGCGGCCGGGTTTTTATCTACTTTCTGCTTTTTGCTTTTCACTTTTTGCTGGTGGCTGTGGCAATGATCGGTTTGTTCGATATGTGGGTGGATTTTCGCAAATTTGCCCGGCAGGTTAAGAGCTAGAAAATATCAGTTCGTTTTCATTATGTCTTATTGTTCACGAACGTAATGTTTTGATTTTTTAAAGCTAAACGCTGATAGCTAATTGTTAATTGCTTAACTTAGGTGTATGTAGCCAGGTTTTTTTATTATTTGGAGGATAAGGACAATGAAAGTTATTTTACAGGAGCCGGTAGATCGGCTTGGTAACGTTGGAGATTTGGTTTCAGTTGCTAATGGCTATGCCAGGAATTATCTGATTCCCACCGGGTTGGCCATCGAAGCGAATGAAGGCAATGTGAAATATCAGAAGCACCATCTGCGGGTGCTGGATAAGAAACGACTACGCCTGCAGGCTAAAGGTGAGGAACTCAAGAAACGTATCGAAACAATTTCACTGGATTTTGAGCGCAAAGTCGGTGAAAAAGGCAAGCTTTTTGGATCGGTAACCAATAAAGATATTGCCGCTGCCTTGCTGGAAAAGGGTATAGAGGTTGATCGGCGTAAAATTGATCTGCCGGAGGCGATCAAGACGGTGGGTAGTTATGTTGCTGTCGTGGTTCTTCAGCCAGGAATTGCGGCTGAAATTGCGATTCGGGTAGCTGGTGATGCGGAAAGTCAGGCCCTGCTGGCTGAAAAAGAGGCGGAAGAGTCTGATTCTATTCCGGTGGAGATGACTGTTGCTGCTGGAGATGAGACGGTTGCTGAAACTGTTGAGCAGGACCTTTAGTTCTGACTGGGAAGTTCCTGGTCGGAAATGAATAAAAATATTTTTTCAGCCGGGGAGTTACATTGTAACTTCCCGGTTTTTTTTGTTATCCCTTTTTTGACAATTTCATTTTGATATGCTAGGCTTAAAATAAGAGCAAGGCCGTTCCTTTCTATGGTTGTTTGAGAGAAAAATCCTCTGATAACATGGTGATAGTGCCTGTTTGACAATTTGTGACTCATTTTTTTTCAGGACGGGATACATGGCTCAGGAAGCTGCCGAAAACAAACTATCTCCCAAACTTCCACCTCAGAATATCATGGCTGAGCAGGCGGTTTTGGGAGGAATAATGCTTGATAATATGGCCATTAACAAGGTCATGGATATTTTAGATGCTGCTGATTTTTATCGGGAGGCCAATCGAAAAATCTACCTGGTGATGATCGATTTGTCGCTTAAAGGGGAGGCCATTGACCTGGTTACGGTTACTGAACGCCTGCGGGGCAGGGGTAAGCTTGATCAGGTGGGGGGGGTTACCTATCTGTCCATGCTGGTTGATAGCATTCCAACGGCTGCCAATATCATTTCCTATGCCAGAATTATCAAGGAGAAATCCATTCTGCGCCTGATGATAGACGCGGCCACCTCAATTGTCAGCCGTTGCTATAGTGATATTGATGATGTTGATGAGTTGGTTGATGTGGCGGAAAGAACCATCTTTGAAGTGGCCGAAAAGCGGGTCAATCCAGCTTTTTCCCCCATTGAAACCATTGTAAAAGATAGCTTTAAGGCAATAGAAACTCTTTATGAAAGTCCGGACCTGATTGCCGGGGTGCCGTCGGGGTTTACCGATCTGGATAAAATGACCACCGGATTCCAAAATTCCGACCTGATTATTATTGCCGGTCGTCCCAGTATGGGTAAAACTGCTTTTGCCCTTAATATTGCCCAGCATGCAGCCATCTCCGGTGGAAAACCGGTGGCGGTTTTTTCGCTGGAGATGTCCAAAGAGCAGTTGGTTATCAGGATGCTGTGTTCTGAAGCTGAAGTTGATGCCCATAAACTAAGAAGTGGTTTCCTGTCTCGGACAGACTGGCCAAAACTGACGCGGGGCGCCGGAATCCTGTCTGAAGCCCCTATTTTTATCGATGATACACCGGCGATGACGGTTCTGGAAATGCGGGCGAAGGCCAGGCGGCTGAAAGCGGAACAGAATCTTGGTTTGATCATTGTCGATTACCTCCAGCTTATGCGCGGTCATAAGAATATGGACAGCCGGGAGCGGGAGATATCGGAGATTTCCCGCTCATTGAAAGCGTTGGCCAAAGAACTGAATGTTCCTGTCCTTGCCCTTTCCCAGCTTAACCGGGGGGTTGAAAGCCGGCAGGATAAACGGCCCCAGCTTTCAGATTTGCGTGAATCGGGGGCTCTTGAGCAGGATGCCGATGTCATTCTCTTTGTCTATCGGGATGAGGTTTATGATAAGGATAATCCTGATAATAAGGGCATGGCGGAAATAATAGTCGGAAAACAGCGTAATGGGCCGGTGGGAATTGTGCGCTTGAGATTTCTGCATCAGTTTACCGCCTTTAAAAATTTTGACCAGCGATTTGATGATGTTAT